>JAVQWE010000185.1:0-5779 GCA_033579175.1 Phycisphaerales bacterium
GACCCGTTCGTCCGACGGCACGTCCCGTCCGGCCGTCGGTGCCGTCTGAGCCTCGGCGGGTCGCCGCAGAAGTCGAACCACGCGGAAGTCGCGCCGCAGCAACTCCCGGACAACCGCTCGGCCGACAAATCCCGTCGCGCCGGTGACAAACACTCGATCGCTCATGAGGCCATCGCCCGATCCACAGTCCCCGGGGGACTGCATTCCCGCAGTTTCCGAAAGCGTTCACCAGGCATACGCCTCCGGAGCGACCTGTTTGCTCCAGTCGCTGATGCCCTCAGCGGTGGGTCCCTTCGGACCGGGGAAAATCCGATCCAACGCCCGAAGCTGCGATTCGTCGAGCTTCAGCTCCAGGGCCCGCACACAACCCAGCAGCTGATCCATCGTCCGGGGACCGATGATCGGCGCCGTGACCGCAGGATGGTGCAGCGTCCAGGCCAGCGCCACTTCGCCCGGCGGATGGCCGATTTCCCGGCAGAACGCCTCAAACGCCTCCACCTGCGGACGGAGTCTGGCCAGCCGTTCCTGAGCCATTTTGCCGGCGGTGCGGCCTTTATCCTGCCGCGAGAGAATCCCCCCGAGGATGCCCCCATCCAGCGGGCTCCACGGGATCACCGCCAAGCCATACTTCTGCGCCGCCGGCAGAACCTCCAGCTCGCTGAAGCGGCAGGCGAGGCTGAACTTGCATTGTTCGCTCACCAGCCCCAGGAAATGCCGCTGCCGGGCGGTTTCGCAGGCCGCGGCGATGCACCACCCCGGGAAGTTGCTGGATCCGACATAGATGATCTTTCCCTGCTGTACCAGCGTTTCCATCGCCTGCCAGATCTCATCCCAAGGGCATTCCCGGGCGATATGGTGCATCTGATACAGGTCGATGTAGTCGGTCTTCAGCCGCCGCAACGATCCCTCGCACGCCCGACGGATCTTCACCGCCGACAGGCCGCGCTTCATCGTGTGATCCAGCTCGTCCAGATTCATATCCCCGAATACTTTGGTGGCGAGGATGGTACGTTCACGGCGGCCGCCCCCTTTTGCAAAAAAATTGCCGATGATCTGTTCGGTCACTCCCTCGCCGCGTTTCCAGCCGTACACGTCGGCCGTGTCGAAGAAGTTGATGCCCAGTTCGTGGGCCTTGTCCATCTGCGCGTGGGCCTCTGCCTCGCTGGTGTGCGGTCCGTAGTTCATGCATCCCAGGCACAGGCGGGAGACTTTCAGCCCGGTTCTTCCCAGTTGTGTGTATTGCATGCGTCTTGCCCTCTGAGCACTCCCGATTCGATGCCGTAGTATAGGCACTGCATCGGCGCTCTCGAAGGGTCGTGCCTGAGCAGGCCGCCGCTGGCAGGCCGAGCGGGCATGAGCACTGGGCCCGACACCACTGCCCGCGCGCCCCGGGCCGGCGTGCCACGATGCGGTCGAGCCTGAAAGTTTCACCCAGCGGGAGCACAACGTTCATCTGCGCGAACCGAGACCTTGCTCGAGGCGCGCACGAGGCAAAGTCGAATCCGCTGCCCGACTGCCCACGGAACGCGACGACCCCGAGCTGGAAAAGGGGCTTGACTTTCCCAAAAGTTAGCACTATGTTAGGTATCCGGCGTCGGTGGATCGGCGCCAAGGCTCAGTTTGCCGTTTCCGGCGCTGGAGGAGCGCACGCAGATGCTCTGCGCGCAACCGGACAGACTCGCAGCACGCAGCAGTTTCAGCCGCGATGGTCGATTCTGGCTCAAGCCGTGCTGCCGTCACACCAAAGCCATCATCGGATTGTGCGAAATTGTGCGTTTTCGGGCGTTTTTGAAAAACCGTCGGGCAGTGCACAAGCCACCGCACAAGTCCCCGGCCCCTCCTGCCGGTGCATCACGCTTTGACGGGACGCTTTGCACCGGAGATACTCTATGATCTGCCCGTTGACGCCAAGCCTGATGGCTGCCGGTGGCAAGCAGCTTCCGTTCCGAGCAGCACGATCCTCCCGGTCGGCGCAGCGGCAACCCGGCATCATGCGTGCCGACCCCGGGAACAACTTCGTCCGGTCACTGCCCCGATGCTGCCGCTGGCTTGCGGTGGCCGTGATCGTGCTGTGCTGCGCGCCGGTATCGGTGAGGGCTGACGCGATCTGGCTGGAACGTCCCACCGGCGCGCCGATCTTCAACAACGTGCGGATCACCCGTGTGGAAGCAGGCGCGCTCTTTTTCCTGGTTGCCGGAAACGAGACTTCCCGGGAGCTGTCTCGCGTGGCACGAATCAGCGTGGACGATGAGCCGGTGTTGAACCAGGCCGAAGAAGCCTTCGCTGCCGGCAACTTCGATGCGGCGGTGGACGCCTACGAGCGGGTTTCGCGGTCGTCGGCACGGGCGTGGGTCCGGGAATGGTCGACCAACCGGCTCGTGGAAGCCTCAAACCGTTCGGGACGGTTCGACGCAGCATCGGCTGCCTACGTCGCGCTGGTGCTGAAGGATCCTTCCGCTGCCGCCAACGCACGACCCAAGCTGCCCCCCAGCGGATCGACATACCTGGACACGGCGGTTTCGCAGGTGAACGCGGCGCTGTCCGGTGCGCGTCTGACCGACGCGCAGCGTGCAGCCCTGCTGACCTACCTGATCGAGCTGCATGCAGCCCGCAAGGATGAGCCGGCAGCCAGCCGCGCCTCGCAGATGCTGGAGGAGGTCCTGGCGCGCGACCCGAACAACCCGGCAGCGGGTCGGGCGCTGGCGCGGCGCAAGCTTCAGGCTGCCTCGAGCCTGCTCGCCCAGAAGCAGTTCGATCGCGCCATTGTGGAGATCGAGTCGGATCGATCCGTTTTCACCGACCCGAAGGAGCAGGTGGAAGCGTTGTATCTTCTGGCAGAGGCACGGGCGGGGCAGGCTCTGAAGTCCAGGGACCGCACGCAATTGCAGGATGCGGCACTGGCGTATCTGCGCGTCGTGGCGCATTTCAAGGACGGGGAGCCTCCGCCTCAGGTGCCCCTGGCGCTGCTTGGCGCGGCGGCGCTGTGCCAGGAACTGGGAGATTCCCGGGGGGCGGCGCGACTGTATCAGCAGGTGATCGACGGCTATCCGAACCAGGCCGACGCCGTCTCGGCCGCCCGGGAGGCGCTGGCGCGGCTTCGTCAGCCTTGACAACCCGACTCCAACCGCAGGGCAATCATCGACATGTACAAGTGGTTCCAGAAAAACAACAAGTATCTGCTGGCGTTCATCATGATCTTCCTGATGATCGCGTTTCTGCTGCCCAGCACCTTTCAGGGGTGTGATCCGGCGCGGATGGCGATCGGGACGGTCTACGGCAGGCGAATCACCGAGCCGGACGCCGCGCAGGCCTATCAGGAATACAACTTCGTTCGGCAGAACATCTTCGTACCCACCGTGATCAACGGGCAGCAGAGCTGGCAACCGCTGATCTACGCGACGACGCTTCGACTGGCCGACCGTGCCATCGAGGAGAACAAGCTGATGTATTTCCTGCTGCGCGAAGAGGCGCGGCAACTGGGCGTGATCCTGCCCCCCTCACAGCTCGATCTGGTGCTGGCGCAGGTGGGCTTCCGGCTGCCCGATAACCGCATCGTGGATTTTGACAGCGTGCCCAACCGGTTTGAAAAGCAGTATGCCCGGCAGGCACTGGCCAACGTGCTGTCGGTCGAGGCCGCCTTCGCCCGGGCGTTAGCGAATATCAAAGTCTCCGAGCCGCAGCGTAAAGCCGAAGCGGCGATGCAGCTTCAGACGCTCACGCTGGGACTGGTTCCATTCAACGTCGATTCATACCTGGCGCAGGCACCGGCCCCTTCCCGGCAGCAGATGATGGAGCAGTTCGAGAAATACGCCGACACCCTCGCCGGACAGGCGAGCCGCGAAAATCCGTTTGGGTTTGGCTACAAGTTTCCCGACCGGGTCAAGCTGCAATACCTTCTGGTGAAGCCCCAGGCAGTCCGCGAGGCGGTGCTGGCGCAAAAGAGCGATTATGACTGGGAGGTGGAGGCGCGGAGGTATTACATCTCCAATCCATCGGCGTTTCCCACGACCCAACAGGCAGCCACACAACCCGGCGCCACCACCCAGACCGTCACCGTGCCGTTTGAGCAGGTCAGACAGCAGGCCATCGATGCGGTCGTGCAACCCAAGGTCCAGACGCTCACCCGGATGGTGCAGCAACGCATCCTGCTGGCTCTGAACAACGGTTTTGCCGCCTGGACGAAAAACAACGCCCGGGTTGGCGACGCGGCGGCGCCGACCACCAGCCCGGAGGCGCCCTATGATTCTTTTGAATACCTGCAGGCGCTGGCAACCGACGTCCAGAGGCAGTTTGGAGTTGTCGCGACGGTCGTGAACCTCGGAGACCGCTTCCGCAACCGCAACGATCTGGCCTCGCTCGGAGAGATCAGCGCCGCCGAGGCGATGATTCACGGGCGGGCGATGCCGTTGGCGGAGTATGTGTTCTCCGTGGGGCAGGTATTTCTGACGCCTGAAGCCCGCGAGCGCGACCAGGCGTTTGCCCTGCAGTTGTTTCAACCCTCTCAGACGCTCACGATGCCGGACGGTGGCTTCGCGTTAATCCGGCTGACAGCGGCAGAAGCGGCGCATCGGCCGGCATCTCTGGACGAAGTGGCTCAGGACGTGGAACGCGATCTGAAGCTCTCGTGGGCGTATGACATGGCGCGCAGCGAGGCACGCAAGCTTCTGGAGGCTGCCGGCTCTGCCGGTCTGGATTCGGCCGCCGCATCCTCGGGTCGCCTCGTGCTGGACAGCGGGCCGCTGCGGCTGGGTCGGTCGCTCGAAATCCCGGGGCTGGCTCTGTCGGCCGGCAGCCAACGCTCGTTCGCGCTGCAAGCGTTTGATCTTCTGGCGGAAGACAGGGCAGGGCGGGCGCCTGTCGGGCTGATCGAACTGCCTGCCGAAGGGATGGTGATCGTCGCCGAGCTGCGCGATGTGCGTTCGAGTGTCACCCCTGAGCTGCTCAGCGCCGCCGAGGCGCAGATCGTCATGCAGTCAACCCTGCAACTGAGTCAGGAACTCGCATCGGCCTGGTTCAACTACGAAAACGTGATGGAGCGAACCGGTTTCAAGGATGTCCATGCCCGGACTGAAGCCGCACGAGCTCAGTGAGCCGGGATCACCGGGCACCGGGACACCCCCATCGGCTGACGCTGGAGCGGTGCCGGGCCGGCGGCATTCTTGACATCCGCCGGCTGCTGACGGTAGAAGCAATGACTCGCGCCATTAGCTCAATTGGCAGAGCAGCTGACTCTTAATCAGCGGGTTCTAGGTTCAAGTCCTAGATGGCGCAGTCGCGGGGGACGCTCGAGGGCATCGGGGGGCTGCATTCACCCTTGGCCGGACGGCACGACAACCGGCGAATTGCGGGGCAGCCTTCGGGCCAGCCGGTGGGCGCGCAGTCGGGCGCGAACCGTCAGGACGACCAGGAACACGATCAGGGGAGGCAGCGAACCGGTCAGGATCGTCACGGCCAGCGGTTCCTTGCCGATCTGCTCGGGACGGAAGGCATTGACGATCGCAAGCAGTCCGAGGGTAAGCCACGTCAGCAGGTGGTACATGCGGTAGTTGGTCTGTCGCAGCAACCGTCGGATCGCGGCCTGGTGTCCTCGCCCCGGATCGCATCGGCGCCGTCGGTCGAGAACGGTGACAAGTCCGAGGATCAGCACCCCCAGCGCCGCGGCGACGCCCACGAAGCCGTCGGTCGCGCCCGCCGCGATCGGCAGAATCAACCATGATTCTCGCATATCAGCCAATTCGACGTGATCAACGCACGGCTTTACGAGAATGTCGGGAAGATC
>JAVQWE010000186.1:0-5774 GCA_033579175.1 Phycisphaerales bacterium
GCAAGTCGATTGACTCCAGGCAATACACTACCGGTCCTCGGGCAACCGCCACCTGATTCCGGGCTTCTTCGACCCAGGGATGCGCCTCGATGAGTCGTGGCGGCATGGGCAGCGATAGCTCGACCAGGTCACCCGCGCGCCAGACGCGGCGCAGCTCGTGAAATCCTTCCGGTGCCTCCACGGCCGGGCCGGAGTTCACCCGCACGCGGCCGGTTCCGGCCCACGCCGGGATTCTCAGGAAGATCGAGAATTCGCCCGGCGTTTCAATCGTGAGTTGAATCTCACCGTCGACCGGGTAACGGGTTCTCTGCCAGAGACGAACCTGTCTGCCGTCCGGCAGCGATGTTTCCAGCCGGTTGCCCCCGTAAAGCACCACGTGGATTCCCCGGTGGCATACGGCGTAGGCATACTCGTGCAACCGTGCCAGCAGACGGGCAACGTTCGGCGGGCAGCAGAAGCAGCTCAGGAACTTCTGTCTGCGACGCGGCCAGCGCAGGTCGCAGGGCATTGGATCAAGCTGACGCAGCGTATTGGTGTAGAAAAAGGACGTGCCGTCCAGACTGATTCCGGCCAGGACGCTGTTGAAAAGCGTCCACTCAACCAGATCGGCATAGCGGCTCTCTCCGGTGATCAGCAGCATCCGCCAGTTCCACAGCAGGTTTCCAATGGCGGCACAGGTCTCGTTGTGCGCTGTGCTCTGAGGCAGTTGATAGGGTCGGCCGAAAGCCTGATGGACCCGGGTGATCTGCGTCTGATCCACGGCGCCGTCGGGAGATGCGCCGTCGAAAAGGGCACCACATCCTCCAGTGATGTACCATTTTTTTTCCACCAGGTCGCGCCAGATGGCCTGGAGGGGTACAAGCAGGCTGGTGTCTCCGATTTCGCTGTAGATGTCGGCGGCGCCGGCGTACAGATAGGTGGCGCGAACGGCGTGTCCGTGCGCGGTGGTTTGCTGACGGAAGGGAATGCGGTCCTGATTGTCGTCATCCCCATGCTCGATCAGATCGCGCATGTTCAGCAGGCGGACGGCCAGATCGAGATATCGCTTCCTCCCGGTCAGGCGATACAGATCGGTCAAGGCCATCAGGTGTGACGGACAGATCCCGTGCCGCGCCTGCTCGGGACGGGGACAGGCGAATTCGCGATCCAGAAAGTCCGCGGCCTTCAGCGCGACTTCCAGCAGGTTGTGCTTACCCGTTGCCCGATGGTGCACGACCGCAGCCGAGATCAGGTGGCCATGGTTGTACATCTCGAAATCAAGTGGATTGCTGAACCGGCGCACTTGTGCGCCGGCGTTGCGGGCGATCTGAATGTCGGTGTGAAGGTAGCCGTCCGGGTCTTGAGCGCGGGCGATCAGCGCGATGATCGCGTCGAGTTCCGCATCCCGCGCAGCATTCATCTCCGTGGCAAGGAGAGCAGCGGCGGCCTCGAGCCACTTATAAAAGTCGCCGTCGTTCCACTTGGCACCCCGGTGGCGTCCTTCGACCAAGCCGGCGGCCACCTCGAAATTGCCTAGAAATCGGATGCGCTCGGTTTCGGTCAGCAGCGTTCCCATCGTCGGGACGATCACGTCGCGGCAGAGATTGAATCGCTCACTCCAGAAGCCCTCGGTCCATCGGGTCGCAACGGTGGGGTGGAGCCGGGCAAATGGACGATCCTGAGGCATGAACCGGAGCGATTTCGAACCTGCCCGTAGTGTACTGCTGAAAACAACAATGGCATTGCGGGATAGCGCAGAAAGTTTGCCGTTTCCACCCGCCGACCCATGGTTCCTGACCTTGACCGCTCCAGTGGCTCTGGCGAAGTGTACTTCGTGCAGGGTTGTCCACTCCCCGCGATTGAAAGCGCCAAAGCCTTGAGATGCGTCGGATGTGACGGCGAATCGCGCAATGGCAGTCTTGCCGGCCGGCGGTGCTACGATGGGATGCAATTCACCTTTCCGGACAGGCGAAAGTCCCGGGACAGTGAGGCATCATCCCGAAACCTCTTTGGCGGAATCCGGCGCAGCGCGTTCCCGACCGCGGGTCCGGCGAACAAAGGGGCTATCTCCAACCAACGGCGGTGGCTGAATCAGGTGAAAGGGGGAGTCTCAACGCATCCTTCCAGCGCTTATCCACGCCCCTTACCAGATAGTTAAAATTCTGTTAGGTATAGCCGCGAACCTATGTCTTCGTAAGTCTCTGTTTCTACGTGGTTTACGGAGCATTCGTGCGAAGGTTCTGCGCGGAACATGGATCAGGGCTGCTCAAGCTGTTCTCCGCGGAACAGCACATGCAGCCCCCGCACCCGACCGAAAGCGGGCGACAGCCGTCACGCGCCTCGAAGGTCCGGGTCATCGGGTGGCCCGAACGGAGCAACCCGAGTACGCCTTGCTTCCGTAGATCGCTCCTGCCGACTTGCCTGATCCGATCAACGTTCGACTGCCGCCCTGTTTGGCAGGCGGGGAACGGCAAGCGTCCCAAGGCCGGCCAGGGGCACTCCTGCAGATATTCCCTGAATGGCTCTGCGCCGGCCGGAGCCAGAGGGTTTGCGATCAATCCACTGCCGCCGCGAAATCCATAAAGTTCTGTCCTTCAACGGAGTATGTCACGGCCTTGTGAGGATATCGCTGGCGGTACTCCGTCACGGCGCGGATGGCCTGCTCTCGAGACGGTGGCCTGGGCTTGAGCAGGCGCGCCCATTGTCGCGGCGCGAGGTGGGCTCCCCCTGGCGGAGCGTAGAGGGCACCGTCGGATTGATAGTACCAGTAACGGATGTCGATGACGTCAACGACAGCGGCGCGTTCCGGATCGGCCAGAATCGCATCCTGCACGTCTTTGGTTGCCGCAAGGCCCACCAGAGGATCATGACCGGTCTCGCGTTGCCACTGGGCAATCGTGTCAAGCCAGAACTGCACGAAGTGCAACGGCCCGGTGAATTCCTCGCTGGTGAAATGAATGACGTTGGTGTTCTCGGCGAACGTATCGAGGCATTTCCGGATGTACGCCCGATGCAGCTCCCGTCGAACCGGGTGCGTGATATCGTAAAACTGTTCTGCCAGGAAGACGCGTTTGTCCCCGGCAAAAAATGGCGGCTCGGGGAATCCGGTTTCGTTGATATTATTGGCGGTTCGCCAGGGGAAATCGGTGTAATGCGCTCCAGCCTCGAGGATGTTGTGCTGGAAATAATGCTGAAGCAGCAGAACCCTCCCGTGTTCGTCGCACAGACCGGCGAATTCCTTCAGCCGATCGAAATACCACGGGTTGAACTTCGTGAGGTCATATTGGCTCAACCCGTCGGCGGCCGTGCCCACGCCGCTGCGGGCGAAAGGTTGTTCATAAAAAGGGGGGGCGACATCGCCGTCCATTCGGCGGACGCGCTGGTGATCGTCACGTCGGCGGTCGTACCACAGGCCGTAATGATGGTCGAGCGCGGCGACGTTGTTCTGAAGCATGAACGCCAGAACGTCCGGCAGGTGATCGGTGGTTCCCTGCCCATAGCGCCCGGGAACGAACCGCGTGACGGCCGGTCGCGCAGAGGTGATGTCGTGCGGTCGAATGCCACCTTGCCACCAGGGGGTATCCATGCGTGATCCGGCAAGCGGTTGGCCATCCACGCTCAGAACGCCTCTTACAATGGAAAGGGGACGTTTGGGGCGGGCCGGAACTGCCTCAGGTGACCATACCTCATCGATCAACGGGGCATCGGCATCGTCGATCGGAACCGGATGGCGGCGGGGGGCGCTGGCGATCCAGTCAAGCACGTTCGATGCCGGCGATCGCGACGCCGCCGTCAGTTCTGCGGCTTGGTCGGGGGTGGGGCTGCTGGTGGCGTCGGTTTCGATCTCCATCAGATCGATCTGGCGTGCTGCGGCGTCTCCCAGCCGTCGGCGCACCTGATGTTGGAACAGGCTGAGCGGCTGTACGTATCCGTTTGACCCGAACCAACGACCATCTCCTGCGAATTCTCCCCAGGTTCCGAAGGCCCAGTTGGTGGCTCCCGGAGGCGCGAAATTGTGGATCCACGCCGCGCTGCAGTTCCACAGGACGCAGTTGAACGCCGTCCAACCCGCTCCCTGCGCGGCCGAGTGGCGGTTCATCAGCGACAGCGCGTTTCCGTCGATTCGCACCAGATCGAACAGCACGCCGGCGGCGGCGGAGTCAATCGGCCCGCTGTGGGCAAGCGCTCCGTTCGCCTCGCATTGGACGAACGCATTCGGCCCGGCGGCAGCGTGTCCCACGGCAAAATCATGGCGCCCATGCTCGCTGTAACAGTGTTTAAAGAGGGTCAGCTCCCCGGCCGTGAAGAACGCGATCCGGCGCCAGCCACCAATCTCAGAGATGGGTCTGAGCGAGGCACAATGTTCGACGGTGACGCGCGACGCCGTTTCCCACGCGGCCACGGCACCCCCGACGAAGTGGCGGAACGTTACCTGTCGCACCCAGACATCCCGCGCGTTCTCGATGGTGATGCCGAACCAGGCATGGTCCTCATCTTTTTCGTGGCTTGGCGACTCGATCGATACCAGGCTCAGGTTCTCCACCCCGACGTTTTCGATTCGACCGGTCCAGGAAATCTTAACAATGCTTCCGCCTCCGAAGGCCGGGTCGATCGCCATCGTGAGCGGAGCGTCCAGGACAATCCGGTCATCGCGAACGTCGCGGATGGAGCGATGCCATACCAGATCGCGCGTGCCGGGCTTCCACGCCGGACCATGCCGGTCGCCGCCGAGGTCGTCCATGCCAAGCAGCCGGATCCATTCGGGAGCGCTGCGCCGTCGAATCGCCACCAGATCCCCCACGGCCAAGCCGGCGCCCGCCGGGTGCTCCAAGCCAACGGCGTCTGCCCCGACGGGAACGTAAGTTCTGATCTGAACGGGATTTACGTTTGTGGCAGCGGTTTGCGGCGCGCCGGTGATCCGGATGAGGGTCCGGCGGTCGTTGCCGGTGCCCACCAGAAGTGTTTCCGAACCGCAGCCACGCAGGACAACCCCGGATGCCCGGATGTGCAGACCCCCGGCGATTTCATGCTTCCCCCGCTGCAGGAGCACAGCCCCGCGGATGCCACGGTCGTCCGGTGGTAATTGGGAAACATAGTCGATCGCGGCCTGAATCCGCCGGGTGTTGTCTCCTGCCCGCACCGGCACGACGATGCGAACCGGCACATCCGGGATCGGCCTTTCCTGCATCGCATATCCGCAATAGGAGAAATCCGGCAGTCGGTTGCCACGCTCATCGGGGCCGAGCTGACGAAGTTCTTCAGAATCCTGAATTCGCGTGGTCTGCCCCACGGTTGGCAGGGCAATCAGAAAGACCGCCGCCAGCCAGAAGATTCCGCTGACCAGAGGTTGCAGCATCCTGTCTTTGGTCATGGCAGTCTTCCGGTGATTCGACCGAGGCAGTTGCTGTGAGCAATCCGCACGCCGTCGGCCAGCACCTGCAGTCCCGCTCCTCGATGGTAATGGCTGCCGTCGCGATCCCATAGGATCGTGAGCGATCGACCGTGGTAGCACAGGTTCTCAAGACAAAAGAAATCCCACGCTTCTTCGGGCACGAGCGGGTCGACGACCACTTCTGGTTCGAGCCGGGGAACCAGACCTGCTAATCCAGCGATCACCAGGTCGCAGAAGGTGGAATGGTTGTAATGCCGGCTGCGGGGGTTGTCACCCTTCAGCCACTCACCGGTAATCTCATCGTAATACTCTCCGATGTAAGGCTTGCCATCCTTCTGATGGGCGCGCGCATACGTCTGCATGGCTTGAAGAAAATGCGTTCGCGAGACATAGCGCTGGGAGT
>JAVQWE010000187.1:0-5765 GCA_033579175.1 Phycisphaerales bacterium
GAACTGACTGGTGTCCTCAACCTTCTCTGTGACCGCCTGCGTGCGCAGCTCGAACAGCTTTTTGCGCAGATTCGCCAGTTCCTCCTTCAGCGCCGGCGTTTCCTTATCTTTCAGGTCTTTCAGAGCCATGCTCGCCTCTCACCGGACTCAGCCGGATCACCCCGGATCGATCAGACCACCGCCTGCCGGCGCGCCACAAATCGTGTCCGCACCGGCATCTTATGCGCCACGCGCGCCAGTGCGCGCTTGGCGGTAGCCTCGTCCACCCCCGCCACTTCGAACATCATGGTCCCGGGCTTGACCACCGCGCACCAGAACTCCGGCTCACCCTTGCCGCTGCCCATGCGGACTTCCAGCGGTTTGGCAGACACCGGCTTGTGCGGGAATATCCGGATGAACAACCGGCCCTCGCGACGCAGAAAATGGCTCACCGCCACGCGGCCGGCCTCGATCTGCCGGGCACTCACCCAGGCATGCTCCAGCGACTGCAGCCCGAACTCGCCGAAGGAAACCCGGTTTCCGCGCGTGGCGTTTCCGCGGTTTTTGCCACGCTGGCTTTTACGGAACTTCACTCGCTTGGGCATCATTGCCATAAATCACCTGTAACCGTTACTGATCGACAACCGGCCCGGCAGACAACCGCCGCAACCCCGGTCGCCCGCCGTCATCACCGCCTGCCCCGACGAGGCCCGCCACCGGGCCGCACGTCCGTTTCGAGCACTTCCTCACCGTACATCCCCCGATAAATCCAGACCTTGATGCCAATCGTGCCATAGGTGGTGTTAGCCACCGCGTAGCCGTAATCGACGTTGGCCTGCAGGGTCGTCAGCGGCACCGAGCCGACGGTCGTCTTTTCGGTCCGGGCAATCTCCGCCCCACCCAGCCGACCGGAAAGGCTCACCCGGATGCCCTTGGCCCCGGCCTGCATGGTTGCCTCGGTCCGCTGCTTCAGAACGCGTCGGAATGCGGCCCGCTTTTTCAATTGTTCAGCGATCGCCTCGGCTACCAGTTGCGCGTTCAGATCGGGATTCTTGATTTCGATGACCTTGATGGGGGCTACCTTCCGCCCGATCATGTCTTCCAGCTCTTCGCGCAACTTGTCCACCTCGGCACCCTTCGGACCGATCACCAGCCCGGGACGGGCGGTCTTGAGCGTCACGGTAACTTCCTCACGCGTCCGCTCGATCAGGACATCGCTGACGGCGGCGAAGGGCTGGCGGCGGTTCAGCTTCTCATCAATGTGCTGACGCAGTCTGAAATCCTCCACGAGGAAGGTGCCGAAGGCATGCTTGGGCGCATACCACTTGCTCTTCCAATCCTCGGTGATGCCGGTGCGGAAACCAATTGGATTGACCTTCTGACCCATATGCCTGCCTTCGAACGTCCTGCCATCTCTGAAGGAAGTGGAAACTGGCTTCCTCCCGCCGGAGCCGGGAACAGACGGCACTGTCGTTCAGCCCTTCGGTTGCTTTGTTTCCTCCCGTTCGTCCAGAACCACCACCAGGTGGCTGGTCTTCTTCTGAATCGCATACGCCTTGCCGCGATCCTTCGGCTGGAATCGCTTGATGATCGGCCCCGGATCCACCCAGGCCCGGGCCACGTACAGCGCGTTCCGTCGGATACTTGCGTCCTGCTCGATGGCATTGGCGACTGCCGATCGAACGACCTTCTCGATCATTCCGCTGGCGCGCTTCTTGCTGAACCCGAGCAGGGCGATCGCGTCATCCACGTCTCGCCCGCGGATCATGTCCATCACCAGCCGCGCTTTTCGCGGGGCGATACGGGCAAAGCGATGTCTGGCTTCAAATGGCATAAGCCTGCCTCGATTGTCTGTTGCCAGGGGTCAGGGGACACATCGTGCAACCGGCGACGGCTACTTGGCCGCGGCCGGAGCGGCTTCGGTCTTGCGTCCGCTATGACCCCGGAAGATGCGGGTCGGAGCGAATTCACCCAGCTTGTGCCCGACCATGTCCTCCTGCACGAACACCTTCACGAACTTGTTGCCATTGTGCACCTCGAACGTGTGGCCCACGAACTCCGGAATGATGGTGCAGGCGCGCGCCCAGGTCTTGATCGTCTGTTTCTTCTTCATCTCATTCAGTCGTGAGACCTTCCGGAAAAGCTTCTCATCGACGTAAGGACCTTTCTTGGCACTGCGACTCATGAATCACCTGACGTTTACGCTTGCGTTCTCAATGCCGGGCGCCTGAGGCCCGGAACCGCTGCACACCTCACACACTCACTGTCTGCGGCCGCTGCTGGAACCTGCCGAACTTCCGCCGACGAAGGATCAGCTTTTCGCTCTGCTTGCGGGGGCTTCGAGTGATGCCACCCTTGGCCGGCACCCCCGTGGCACTGACCGGATGCCGACCGCCGTTGGACCGACCCTCGCCACCACCCAGTGGATGGTCGATCGGATTCATCGCCTTGGCGCGGGTGTGGGGACGAATGCCCCGGTGACGGTTTCGTCCGGCTTTTCCGATCGAGACGTTGATCCAGTCAAGATTGCCGAGCTGGCCGATCGTGGCCCGGCACTTGCTCTTGACCCTTCGCATCTCGCCCGACGGCAGGATGATCACAGACCACTCCCCTTCTTTGGCACTGAGCCGCGCCACCCCCCCGGCCGAGCGAACCAGCTTGCCCCCCTGACCGGGGTTCATCTCGATGTTGTGGATCTCCAGCCCGCTGGGAATGTTGGCCAGCGGCAGGCAATTGCCGATTTCCGGCTCGGCCGTCGGACCGTTCATCACCGTCTGCCCCACGCGCAGGCCGTTGGGCGCCAGGATGTAAGATTTCTCCCCATCGGCGTATTCGATCAGAGCGATGTTGCAGGAACGGTTCGGATCATATTCAATCGCAATGACCTTCGCCGGGATGCCGTCCTTACGGCGTTTGAAGTCGATCAGCCGGTAATATCGCTTGTTGCCTCCGCCCCGATGGCGGGTGCAGATCACCCCGTGATGGTTCCGTCCGTTGGCACGGCGTTGGCCCACCACCAGTGACTTTTCCGGCGAGAACTTGGTGATCTCCGACTTGTAGTCCAGCACCGAGCCTTGCCTTCGACCGGGGGATGTCGGGTTGTAATACTTGATCGGCATGGGCTTAGCGGCACGCCGGCCGGTGGCGATGACGCCAGCGGCCTGCGGCACACTCTCCTTCAGAACAAATCGATCTTTGAATCCTCGTGTAACGTCACGATGGCTCGTTTCATGTCCGTTCCACGACTGTAACCGGCCCGGGTGCGACGCGATTTTCCTTTGCGAATCATGGTTCGCACGTCGGCCACCTTCACGTTATATAATTCTTCCACCGCCCGCTTGATCTGCGGCTTGGTGGCCCGGGGGCTGACGTGGAACGAATAGGTGTTCCGCGTGTTCGCCTGATGATTGCTTTTCTCCGTGATCAGCGGTTTCACGATGATTTCCGTGGCAAGCATGGGTCGGCCTTTCGATCAGGCAATGACTTTCTCAAACCCGCCTTTGGTCATCAGCAGGGTCCGCCGGCGCAGGATGTCCCAGGCGTTCAGCTGTTGCACGCTGGTAACCGTGGTGCGATCGATGTTGCGGGCCGATTTCCGCAGCACGGGGTCATTTCCGTCAATCGCCAGCAGGACACTTCGGTCGATCCCCAACGCCTTGAACATCGCCGCCACCGGCTTGGTCTTGATTCCTTCCAGCCGGATTTCATTGACCAGCTTGAGGTCACCGGCCTGAATTTTGGCGAGGATCGCGCTCTTGGTCGCCAGCCGCCGGGCCTGTTTGGGCAGGGTCTGGCGCCAGTCCTTGGGCAGCTTCTGCTTGGCGTGCCCCCCGCCGCGGCGGACGGGCTGCCGGATCGTCCCCATCCGCGCGTTGCCGGTGCCCTTCTGCCGGTAAATCTTGCGGGTAGAGCCAGCCACCTCGCCGCGGGACTTGGTCCGCACGGTGCCTTGTCGCTGGTTGGCGTGATACATCACCAGCGCCTGCTTGAGCAGTTCCTTGTGGACCTCCCCGCCGAGCTTCGCCGGATCGACCTTCAGCGTCTCCACCTGCGAGCCTGCCTGATTGAAAACCGGCACTTCCAGCATGGCTTGTCCTGCGTCAGGAGTCATGAGTCAACCGTTGTCGGTAGTTGCGATCGGAGAGGTGCCGCCGGCAGCACGGGACGCGAGCTTCCCGAAGGCCAACGTTCCCATCACCCGTCACTTTTTCTTCTGTTCTCCGGCCGATTGAGCCTTCGAGGGCTTCAACCGGGCCGTAATGCTCTTGCGCACGAAAAGGAGCCCGCCGTTAGGCCCCGGCAAGGCTCCCTTGATCAGCAGGAGGTTGTTCTCCTTGTCGATCCGAACCAGAGGGTGGTTGCGCGTCGTGACGCGATCCATTCCCATGTGTCCGGCCATGCGCACGCCCTTCTTCGGCTTGCCGCACTGTCCGCGCCAGGTGGCCCGGCTGGCCAGAGAACCGGGAGAACGATGCTTACGCTCTGTGCCGTGCGACGCCGGCTGACCTCCGAAGTGATGTCGCTTCATCACACCGGCCGTGCCCTTGCCCTTGCTGGTCCCGATAACATCGACGAACTCGACACCTTCGAAAACATCCACCGCCACCTCATCCCCGGGTTTCTTTTCAGTGGGTGTCTTCAGGCGCACCTCCCGGAAATACCGCCGTGGCGAGGCGCCGGCGTGTTTGGCCGCATGCCCGATCAGCGGAAAGGTGCTGTGGCGGGCGTCGATCGCCAGATAGCCGAGCTGCACAGCGTTATAGCCGTCCTTGCCGTCGGCGGTCTTCACCTGCGTGATGACGTTCGGCTCGGCATGCACAACCGTAACGGGCACAATCGTGCCGTTTTCGTCGTACACGCGGGTCATGCCGATCTTTTTTCCCAGGATCGCTGGATGCATGGCATTCAGGCAATGGACGGTTGACAGCACCTGCGGACCGAAACCGGTTCAAGCCACAAATCGCCGTCGTACTCGCTGCTGCCTGCCTTTCATGGCGAAAACAAACCCGCCTGACTCGCGGCCACCAGGGCAATCGGGTTCTTGGATGAACCCCGCGGGTCAATCTGCTGAAGAAAACCAGATGCCCCTTACCAGCAGGGGCATCAACTCAGAAGGCGTCAGCCTTGCTTGATCTTCACAAAAACGCCGGCCGGGACGACAAGTCGGTTGAGCGCTTCGACCGTGCGGGCGTTCGGCTCATAAATGTCAATCACGCGCTTATGCGTGCGCATCTCGAACTGCTCGCGGGATTTCTTGTCGATGTGCGGACTGCGCAACACCGTGTAACGCTCCACCCGGGTCGGAATCGGAATCGGGCCGCAGACACGGGCGTTGGTCCGCTTGGCGTTTTCGACGATTTCCTTCGCCGACTTATCCAGCGCCCGATAGTCGTAGGCTTCCATTCTGATGCGAATCCGACCGTCCATCGTAACCTGCGTCCGTATAACGACTTACGCCTGCACGGAGAGCGCACGCGCTCCATGAGGCGAGTGGGGAAGAATATCGAATCTTCCCGCCGAGTCAACGGCTGGCGCGCGAAAAAGTTGCCGCACCTCCCTGACCCAGCACCTCCCTGGCCCGTAGAAGGGTCATGACCGCATACGCCGTCCCATACGGCTTGTGGAAGTCCCACATTGCGTAATCCCACCACGACCCGTCCGCCTCCTGATACGGCAGAATCCAGTCGCAGAGCAGGCGTGCAAAGTGCTGGCGGGAGGGGTCCTCCAACCGCTCTACGAGCCGGCCGGCGTAATAATGACCAAAGTAATAGTAGTAGCCGGATGTG
>JAVQWE010000188.1:0-5763 GCA_033579175.1 Phycisphaerales bacterium
GCAAGACTGGCATCCGGCGACATGATCCCGCACGGCCGGCTTCTGCCCCTCCAGCAGTTCGCCGAGCACGAACTGTTCCAGCTCAATGATGTCGGGGCAGCCGTCACTCATGCGACTCGAACGCCTCGCGCAGCTCACGAATGCGCTTCAGGACGCGGTGCTTGGCGTTGTAAACCGATTTAACGGGGATCCCCAGTCTCCGTGCCGTTTCGGCTGGTGTCATTTCTTCACGAACCGTCAACTCGAAGGCCCGGAACGTTTCCGGCTCGAATTCGCTGCGCGCCTGCTGAAGGCAGCGTTCCAGCGCGCAGCGCTCCCATTCGGTGTCCCAGATGCCGCTGGCGGTTTCTTCATCAGGAATCTCCGCCCAGACGCCTGATCCACCCGACGGCAGCCTTACGGTCAAACCTCCCTGCTGTTCACGCTGCCGCCGCGCGCGCAGCGACTGCCGGTAGGCGATGCCAAACAGAAAGCGGCTCAATCGCCCCTTGGAGGGGTCGTAGTTGCCCTTGCGGTAGGCTTCAGCGAAGGCAAGCAGTGTTTCCTGGGCGACGTCCTCGGCATCGACGGGGGGTAATCCCATCGATCGGGCGAAACTCACCACCGGTTGCCGGAAGCGATCGGCGAACGACTCCCACGCCTCGCGATTGTCGAAATCGCGCAGCTTCTGCAGAACCGTCGCGGTCGTAAGCCAGGTCATGGCGCCGGAAGCGGCGACGGAGAGCAATCGCATCGCTTTCCTGTGACAGCATACCCCATGGATATTGCAATTCGAGCGAATTTGGCTGCCTCAGCCCCTTCCAGACCCTTGCGGATCAAGGAAATGGGCTGGCCGAATGGATTGTCCGGTCGTGCTACAGACCTTTGGGGGAGACGGCCGACTCAAGCGGAAGAATCGTCGTAAGTATCGAATTGACAATAGTTTACGATTGCTCATGTGGGCCTGCGCGCCGCTGGCGAACCGAAGCACGCTGGTTCAGACCCCGTGCTGTCAAGCGGTTCTGGCCCGCCCCTGCGACGACGCGCATCCCCCTCCACGATTCGGAAAATTCCTGAGAAATCAACCAACTGCGGCGCAATACCCCTCAGTCGATGTGCCTGTAAGCGCAATTCTCAACCTCATCGAAAGGAACGGGCCATGAACATCGCGTTCCAACGCACCGCGCTCGACGCTCTCGAGCCCCGCCGGTTGCTCAGCGCCGGCGATCTGGATTTCTCGTTCTCCGAGGATGGCAAGCAGGTGCTGGACCTGCCGGGCATGACCAACGAGATGGCCCACGCCGCCACCGTGCTGTCCGACGGCAAGATCGTCGTCGCCGGACGCGCGCAAGTCGGGTCTGAGCTTGACTTTATGGTCGCCAGGCTGCTGCCCAATGGCGACATCGACACCAGCTTCGGCGGGGGCGATGGCGTGACCACCATCGACTTCCAGGTCAATGACGAGGCCTTGGACATCGCCATCGCCGGCAACGGACGCATCGTCGTCGTCGGTACCTCCAGTTCCGGCTCCGGGGCCAACACGCGACAGTTCGCCGTCGCGCGGTTCCTGGCCAACGGCGCGGTCGATCCGACCTTCAGCGGCGACGGCAAGACGCTGATCGACTGGGGCGTCAACGCCGACGCACAGGCCGTCGCCCTCTCCGGCTCGGGGATCTACGTCGGCGGGTACAAGGATTTGGGCGCCACCGGGCAGTTCGCCCTGGCCCGGCTGCTCTCCAACGGCAGTCTTGACACGACCTACAGCACGGACGGCAAGGTGTTCTTCGGCTTCGGCGGGAACAACGATTCGCGCTGCTACGACATCGCGCTCGATCCCGATGACCGGGTGGTGATGGTTGGCTACGACCGCAACCTCTCATCCCCCGCCACGGGGCGGAACTTCGCCTACGCGGTGGTTGGCACCAATGCCCTGCTCGATCCGGCGTTCAGCGGCGACGGTCTGGCGGTGACGGACTTCTCCAGTGGCAACGACGAAGCCCGGGCCGTAGGAATCGACCCGGAATTCCGCATCGTCGTCGGGGGCTTCAGCGACGGCGCGGTGAACAACGACTTCGTCGCCACGCGCCTCACCCTCACCGGCTCGCTGGACTCCAGCTTCAACGGCGACGGGCGATTCGTGGCCGACCTGGGCGGGGTCGAAGCCGTGGATGATCTGGTGATCCACCCCGACGGGGACATCACGCTGGTCGGCCAGACCAGCGCTGGAGCCTTCCGCGCGGGGCTGGTGCGTATCGCCGGGGGCAGCGGGAACCTGAGCACGACCTTCGGCGACGGCGGGGACGGGATCCAACTGATCGACTTTGGCGTTATCGATGACGGCTTCGCGGTAGCGCTGGATCCGCGCGACCTGCGTACCGTCGTCGCGGGTACTGACGGCAGCGGCAAGCTGGCCGTCGGCCGGGTGCATGACCTGATCGACCAGAATTTCCCGAACTCGAACGGTGTGGTCACCCAGATGCACCGTCTTCCCGACGGCAAGATGCTGGTCGTTTCCGCTGGCGTAGTCAAACGTCTCAACATCGACGGCACGCTCGATACAACTTTCCCGAACAATCTGCCGGGGTTCCGGTTCGGCGTGGATAGTCAGGGTCGAATCCTGACGCTTGATAATGGACCTGGCTTAACGATCGTCGTTCGGCGGTTCAGGGCTGACGGCGCGCCGGACAACACGTTCTCAGGCGATGGGGCTTTCGACTTCGCGTTCGGCGCCGGGAACAGCGTCCCCAAGGACCTGGCCGTCGATTCCTCCGACCGCGCCGTCATCGTCGGATGGCGATACCTGTTGTCACCTGGCACTGACGGCGGCGACCCGGCGATTGCACGCATCACCGCCTTCGGTACCCTCGACGCCAGTTTTGACGGAGACGGGATCAACGTTCTTAGCGCGACCGGCGGCAGGCTCCATCGAATATTGGATGTGGCCATCACGCCTGACGGGAAGAGCGTTATGGCTGGAGAACGATTTAATCCTCTTACCCTGGATTCTGATGCGCAGTTGTACCGGTTCAACAGCAATGGGAATCTCGACGCGAGCTTTGGCGCCCTCGGTTCCGTCGAGCTGAATTTCGGAACGGTCTCAACAGTCGACGTCGCAGAATCGCTTGCCTTCGATGCAGCAGGGCGAATCCTTGTCGGCGGCAGAACTCAGGATGTCATACTGAGCACTGCCACACCCACAAACGGCTTCGTTGCCCGCCTCACATTAAGTGGGGCGCAAGACAACACGTTCGACGGCGACGGGGTCAAGATCTTCGCACAGAAGGACCTGTCTCGCATTGACTCCGTGAGACAGCTTCAGGTGCTGGCTGATGGCACGATCCTGGCCTTCGTCCGTGGCGATGATCCGGATCCGGACGACCCTCTCAAAGACAGGACCGGTCTGCGCAAGCTCATCCCTGGCAGTACCGTCGTTGGAGATCCGACTTTCGACGGCGACGGCTTCTGGGTTGCTCCACCTTCGATGAAGCTCGCTGAGAGTTTCCTGCTCGACAGCGCTATCTATCTCGGTGCCGGCGCGAGAATCGTTCGCTTGAACATCGACCCTTGCATTGTCGGCTTCGATTTCCTCTTCGAGACCCAGCCGCTGAAGCTGGAGGTGAAGTTCAACGACGATGTCGGCGATTCGCTGGCGAGCACCGACCTGGTCATCCGCCGAGTTGCCAACCCGCCCGCTCCCGCGATCCCCCAGTCACAGTACTCGGTCGAGTCTTTCAACCGCGCCAGCAACACCGCGGTCTTTGCCTTCACCAACGGCTTCATCCCCGTTGACGGGAATTACACCGTCACCTTCAGCAACACCGGCATCACCAACCGCCAGAACATGCAGCTGGCCGGCGATCTGGTGCAGGACTTCTTCTTCCTGCAGGGCGACGCCAACCGCGATCGCCGCGTGGACATCGCCGACTTCGCCATCCTCGCCGGACGGTTCAACCAGCCCGGGACCTTCAGCCAAGGCAACTTCAACTACAGCGGGAACGTGGACATCGCCGACTTCTCGATCCTGGCCAACCAGTTCAACAAGTCGCTTCCTGCTCCGGGGGACCTGCCCCGACCGGTCCGCCCGGGGCAGGCACCAACCCTGTTTTCAAGCCGGGCTGATACCGAATTGGATCGGCTCCAACGTCAACCCCTGCGGATCGAAGAACTGCTGTAAGGGCCGGTTTCGCGCAGGATCGCACAGTGGCGGCACGCCTAAGTATCTGTGGAACAGGGTTTTACAACCAGCCAAGCGGAACCCTGCGGCCCCGCGCCACGACAATCGTCGGGGTCCAATGGGAAGACTGGGCAGGGGCTGGCGTGCCAAGGAGCAGCCCCCCGCCAAGGCCAGCCGGTCAGGGCAAGGCGCGATCTCCGGATGCGTCCTGAGGCTTCCTGAGGGCATCAGCCAACATCCGCCGCCCGGCACGCACGCGCGCGGGCGTTACCCAGCCCCCCTCCGGTCCTGGCAGCCATACCCCAGGAAGCCGGCAAACCCGAAAAGAGCTGAGAAATCCCTCCGCCGGGAGGCAATACACCATGGCTGGGTCGCGTGAATCCGGGAGACGGCGCGATCTGAGTTTCAAGTTCCGCAATCCCGGGAGGAGCAGACTCATGAGATCGTCGTCAACATTCAAATTGCAGTTGGCCGCAATGTTTGCGGCTGGCCTGAGTCTTCACGTCAACCCCGCCGATGCCGTCAATAAAACCTGGATCGCCGGGGATGGAAGCTGGAATGTGGCGGCGAACTGGAATCCGTCGGGCGCGCCGGCCGACGGCGATGCGGTGTTCCTCACCTCCAGCGATGGGCTGAGCCGAACCGTCACGTACAACAACGTCGCCATCTTCGCGTCATTCCCCAACACGGTGGTCAGCGCTTCGGCGGGGGGAACCTTCATTGTCAACCAGGCGGCTTTCACCCACAACGGCGCCAACCTGGCGCTGGGCACCACCGGCCGGGGGATCTGGAACAAAACCGGTGGGACGCTCAACGTCACGACCCTCAACATGGCCACCGCTGGCGGAAGTTCGGGCACGTTCAGCCATTCCGGCGGGACCATCAACAGCAGCACCGTCAACATCGGACAAACCGGCAACGGCACGTTCCTCCACTCCGGCGGGACGCTCAACGTCAGCGGGACCGTCAACGTCAGCGACAACAACCCCGGCGGCAGCGGATACCTGGAACTCAGGGATACCGCACGACTCATCGCACCGACGATCACGATCCACAACGGGGGCACCATCGCTTTCCCCCTAGACGGCCTTAGTAGTCACCTCACGACGGGCACGGTCATACTGAATGCCGGTGGAACCTGGCATGAAGTGGGGCCGGTGGGAGAGAACAACGATATCGATGTGTTCCATCATAACTGAGGGACGATCTTCGGTTGGTATTTTGTCGACGGCTCGGATCGCTACGTTTACAACTCCGGCACATTTCAGGGACATCTGAGTAATCTCGGCACGGTCCAATTCAATGCGGATTTCACCGCCTCCGACGGGTGGGAGGTCCGGAACAGCGACAGCACGATCCCCGCCGGGCGAACCGTGACGCTCGACGGCGCCGGCTTCGTCCTGAGCGCCTCCACGTTCACACATTCCGGGACGCTGCTTGCCAACCGGACGCGCCTGGGTCGAGGTATCATCGCCAGTGCGAGTGTCTTCAACCACGACGCGGGCGCCGTCACCTCCACCGGCTCGATTCTGATGGGGATCGAACGAGCGGCGGTGTACAACCTCAACGCCGGCACGCTCAACGCCCAAGGCGCCGGGGCCAACGGCGTC
>JAVQWE010000189.1:0-5760 GCA_033579175.1 Phycisphaerales bacterium
CGTCAAGGTTTCCTCAAATTCGACCAGTTCCCGCATCTGCGCCAGGAACCACCGATCGATGCGGCTCAGCTCGTGAATCTGGTCGATGCTCCAGCCCATCTTCATCGCATAGCGGATGTAATACAGCCGACCCTGCGACGGCACAGCCAGCTTGCGACGAAGCTTCTCTTCCGGGATCGGCCAACCAGGCCCCTGCAGACCATCGGTGGCTTGCGATGTGGCATCCCGGTTCAGCCAGAGGTCGTTTCTGTCCAGCCCGAAGCCGAACCGCTTGACTTCCATGGAACGGATGCCCTTCTGCAACGCTTCCTTGAAAGTCCGGCCGATGGCCATGGCCTCGCCGACGCTCTTCATCTGGGTGGTGAGGGTTTCATCAGCGTCAGGGAATTTCTCGAAAGTCCAGCGCGGGATTTTCACGACGACATAATCAATCGTCGGCTCGAAGCATGCTGAGGTGTGCAGTCGGCCGTCGCGCGTGCTGGTGATCGGGTTTGGCAGCTCATCCAGCGTGTAGCCGACAGCGAGTTTGGCAGCGATCTTGGCGATGGGGTAGCCGGTGGCTTTGGAGGCCAACGCCGACGATCGCGACACCCTGGGGTTCATTTCCACCACGACCATCTGGCCGTTTTCGGGGTTGATGGCAAACTGGATGTTGCTTCCGCCGGTTTCGACTCCCACGGCGCGGATCACGGCGAAGGAGGCATCCCGCATCCGCTGGTATTCCTTGTCGGTGAGGGTCTGGATGGGGGCCACGGTGATGGAATCGCCGGTGTGGACGCCCATCGGATCGAGATTCTCGATGGAGCAGACGACAATGCAGTTGTCATTGCGGTCGCGGACCACCTCCATCTCGAATTCCTTCCAGCCGATGACGCTCTGCTCGATCAACACTTCATGCACGGGAGAGGCATCAAGGCCGCGGGTGACGATCTCCTCAAACTCCTCAACGTTGTAGGCGATCCCTCCCCCCGTGCCCCCCAGCGTGAACGCCGGCCGAATGATCAGCGGCAGGCCGATTTCCTCAAGGACTTTCTTTGCCTCCTGCAGGGAATGCACCACTCCGCTGCGCGGCACCTGCAGCCCGATCTTGAGCATCAGCTCCTTGAACACCTGCCGATCCTCGCCACGGTAGATGGCTTCGCGGTCGGCCCCGATCATCTCCACGCCGTGCCGCTGCAGAATTCCCCGATCCCAGCAGGCCATGCCGGTATTCAGCCCGGTCTGCCCGCCCAGCGTCGGGAGCAGGGCATCCACGGGGGTGCCGCGTTCCTTCTCGCGCAACAGGATTTTCTCCACGGCTTCCGGTGTGATCGGCTCGACGTACGTGGCGTCGGCAAACTCCGGGTCCGTCATGATCGTGGCCGGATTGCTGTTGATCAGAACCACCCGATATCCCTCTTCTTTCAGCGCACGACACGCCTGCACACCGGAATAGTCAAATTCACAACCTTGGCCGATGACGATGGGGCCGGAGCCGATGATCAGGATCGAGTGAATGTCGGTGCGCTTGGGCATGGGGCGTCGTTCTCGTCGCCGAAAGGTTAAAGTTGGCGGGGAATGTACAGCACCGGTGCGCGGAATCCACCCCGTCGGCGCTCGGGGCAAACCGATCGTCGATGAACCGACCGGGCCACGGGCCCTCGAGTGGCGCCAACTTTGGCAGGGCAGGGCAACAGGCAAGTCATTCACAAGCAGCCGGCTTCGTAAGCTTTCGACGCTGCGTCCGAATCATGTCGCTCCTTGAAAAGGCCTCTGCATCCATGGAATCAACATCCGCGGAAGGCTAACGCTGTACCTAACAAAAGTCAAACATTTTCCGGGTTGACAATATGTCGTGGCTCACCGACCGTATGACAGTCGCAATTTCGAGGACTCCGCATGGTTCACATCGCACTGGTTGGCTGTGGGGGAATGGCGCATTGGCACGCCGACAAGCTCATAAAATTAGAGGAAGCTCGCGTCGTGGCGCTGTGCGACACCCGCCCACGGCAAACCGCGGAGTTTAAAGCCAAATATTTCCCCGACGCGGCCGAATATCCATCCCTGGAAGCCCTGCTGGAGAAGCCCCCGGCCAAGCTCGATGCGGTCATTCTCATCACGCCGCACACCCTGCACTACCCGCAGTGCCTGCTGGCGCTGGATCGCGGGTTGCATGTGCTGGTGGAAAAGCCGATGGTCACCAGCAGCGAGCACGCTTACGACCTCTGGAGGCGCGTGAAACAGACCGGAAGAACCTTCGCCATCGCCTTTCAGGCCCCATACACGCCCGAATATCAGGCGATCGCTCACATGCGCGATTCCGGGCTGATCGGCACTCCACAGATCATCGCCGGCTGGCTGGCGCAGGGCTGGAAGCAGCTCACCACCGGCACTTGGCGACAGGATCCCCGGCTTTCCGGGGGT
This sequence comes from Phycisphaerales bacterium, assembly GCA_033579175.1. Taxonomy (GTDB): domain Bacteria; phylum Planctomycetota; class Phycisphaerae; order Tepidisphaerales; family Tepidisphaeraceae; genus JAVQWE01. Next base: position 2,404 of record JAVQWE010000189.1, read on the forward strand.
GGACAGATGTATGATTCCGGCGCTCATGTCTTCAACGGGATCATGTGGATCATGAATAACCCGGTAGTGGAAGTGGCGTGCTTTCTTGACAATGCCGGCACGCCGGTGGACATCAACGGCGTGGCAATCATGAAGTTCGCCAATGGAGCGCTGGGCTCGGTCGCGATTGGAGGAAACTCCCCGGGCTGGGATGTTTCGATCACGCTTCAATCCGACCAGATGACGATCAAAACCGGACCGCACGGGGGCTTCCTGGAGGCGACGCGCGGGGGCAGAAAGTATTACCCGTTCGTTCCGCAGGAAGACCACCCCGCTGCTGGCTCTCCCTCGCTGAACTTCATTCGAGCCATCCTCGGGCGTGAAAAACTGGTGTCTCCGGTGCGCTTTGGTGTGTTATTGAGCGTCCTGATGGATGCGCTGTACGAGTCGGCGCGAACGGGGGCTCCCGTCCGAGTCAAGCCCGTGCCTGACGATCTTCCCTGAAGTGGCAGGTCGGGCTCCCCGGCCGGCCTTGCGGGCAGCGGCAGCGGCGATGCGCGATCCCTCGGGCACCGCTGGTATTCTGATCCGTGACCCCAATCGTGCTCCATCATGGACTTTTCGGCTTCGGCAACGTTCAGCTCGGGCCGATTCCGATCCGCTACTACTCCGGAGGCATTGAGCGGATTATCGCCGAGCGCGGGCATCCGCTGATCCTGGCGCGTTGCCATCCCACCGGCCCGATCGAAATCCGTGCCCGCCAGTTGAAGGAACAGATCCTTCAACAGCTTCGGTCCACGGGTCGCCGGAATCAACGGGTGGTGATCCTGGCTCACTCCATGGGCGGCCTGGACGCCCGTTACATGATTACCCACCTGGGCATGGCCGATCGGGTCGCGGCCCTGCTTACCCTCGGAACGCCCCACCGGGGCAGCAGTTATGCCGACTGGGTTGTGCGGAATCTCGGCCAGCGCCTCGGCGGGGCCAAGCTGATGAGAATGCTGGGGATCGACGTTCGCGCCATCGCAGAACTTACCACTGCCGCCGTCGATCACTTCAACGCCGCCACGCCAGATGCACCGGGAGTTCGCTATTTTTCCGTCGCTGGAACCCGCCCCCTGTTGAAGGTCGCACCCATCTTCGCACACTCCTGCCATGTGGTATACCGCTGTGAAGGCGAGAACGATGGCATCGTTTCGCTGGTCAGTGCCCGCTGGGGCGAATTGCTGGGGGTATGGCCTGTGGATCATCTGCATATGATCAACAAACGGCTGACTCCCGAGGCGATGCTTCCCCGAAACGATGTCACGCCTCGCTACGCGGCGATCCTGGAAACCCTGCGCCAACGCGGGGTGTTGGAGGATCCATGAAACTGGCAGTGATGCTGGACGCTCTCACCGCCGACGCCGACAGCGCCGCGGGCATTCGCGCCGCGGCCGAGAGGGCACGTTCGGCCGGGTTGACGGGCATCACAATCCGTTTACGCGCGCCCGCACTGGACCTTACGCGGCTGGACTCCAGCGGCCTGCGGGAATTTCACCATATCTTCCGTTCGCGCAGCTTACGGCTCATTGCACTTCAGCACGATGTTCCAGCCGCTGGCCTGCATCCCGAAGCTGATCTGGATCGTGAGATCGACGCATTTGACGACGCCCTTCGATGCGCCGCGGCTTTGGATCGAGCCATGGTGCTTGCGAACCTCGGCGCCTTGCCCCCCGCGCCACAGCCGCAGGTTGTGCGGCAGCCGATCTCTCCCGAAACCGCCGGCGCCATCCTGATCCCCGATCCGACCGACTTTCCGTCAGCCCCCTCCACCCCCGACCCGCAGCCTCGGCAGCCGCATTTCGAGGCTTCCGTGGCCGCCGCGTTGCGCGAAATCGGTCGTCGGGCAGATCGATATGGGGTGGTCTGCGCCTTTCGATCGTCGCTGGCGAGCTTTGCTGCCCTGGAATTCGCCCTGTCGGCCGTCTCTTGTCCTTGGTTTGGGATCGACTTGGACCCGTTGGCGTTACTGGCGGATGTCTGGACGATGGACGAAACCTTTGCCCGATTGGGGGAACTGATTCGACACGTTCGGGTTCGTGACGGAATCGTGGGTGACGGTCGGCGGACCCAACCCACCGATTTCGGCGCCGGCAAGGTAAATTGGCCGGGCTTGCTTTCGAATCTTGATGAGGCCGGCTTCGACGGCTTCCTGACGGTCGACACGACGGACCTGATCGATCCTTCCGCCGCCGCCAGACGGGCCGTTGATGGGCTATTGCGGTTGCTTCAGGCTCGGCGATAACGATTGTTCCATCACCTGATAGTTGGTTAGCCGCATCCCGACGGTGCTGTAAGTTCTTATTGCATCAACATTTGCGCGCTCGACATACAGGCGCAACGCCACTGCCCCGGCGGCTTGGGCGCTGGCTCGCACGTGCCGGTACAGCGCGCGAAAGACCCCGCGCCGACGATGTTCCGGCAGCACGTAGACGCTCTGCAGCCACCAGATATCACCGTTACGCCAGTCGCTCCATTCATGGGTGATCATGCAGCATCCCACGATTTGCCCACCCACCTCGGCCACGAAATAACGAGCCTTGCCCGCATCCGCCAAAGCTGCGGTTACCCCCCTAAGTACTGTGTTGACATCGAGTTGCAGCGTTTCGGTCTCTTTCGCCAAGGCGACATTGAACCGGGCAATTGTGGGCGCATCCTCTCGGATGGCATCGCGAATCAGAACGTTCATGGCGGGGCAATGTAGCCGCTGCCACGTTTCCTTGTCAGTGGGCCGGTGGGAAACGCCCCCCCTTTCCGATGCAGCCCGCGGAAGAACCTGCTTCACGTCCTTCCCCGCAGATTCTCCCGTGATCCACCGCTCCCGCGGCCGGCGGGCGTGCCGGCAGAACCACCGAGCCTGTGAGCGCGACGGTTTGGTGCAGTCCGGGGTTATCCCGGGTCCTCGAACAACCCTGAATCGGTCGTGGTTTGCCGATAGGGCAGCCCGAGATGCTCATACGCCAGCTTGGTGGCCCTGCGCCCCTGTCGCGTCCGTGTGACAAGGGCCTGTTGAAGCAGGTAGGGCTCAACCACGTCCTCAAGGGTGTCGCGTTCCTCCCCCAGCGTCGCGGCAACCGCTTCGATCCCCACCGGACCCCCGTTGTACACCTCGATGATGGTCCGAAGGAACGTACGATCCAGCTCGTCCAGCCCGCGGTGGTCGATCCGTTCCAGCTCCAGTGCCTTGCGGGTCATGGCGACGGTGATTCGCCCGTCCCCGCGGACGGCGGCGAAATCCCGCACGCGCCGCAGGAGGCGCAAGGCCACGCGCGGCGTGCCCCGGCTTCGTGAAGCAAGCTCTTCCAGAGCCGCTTCTTCACACACCAGATCAAGCTT
>JAVQWE010000190.1:0-5759 GCA_033579175.1 Phycisphaerales bacterium
CCAGACGCCGGGCCGGTTCAATGCCTCAATGGCAAAGGGCACGCGATCACCGCTGCCGGCCTCCGCCATGCGCACCAGGTGAGGCGCCAGATGCAGCAGCAGTGAGGTTTCCATCTCGTCGGCATGATCGCCGCGGCTTTGAGCACGTGGATCACAGGGGTAGCTGCATAACTGCCAGAAGTTCAGCACCACGATCAACATTGCAAATTCGCTCTGGAGATCACGCACCATCGGCTTGAACTCGTTCCCGCCGTGGCCGTTGAGCAGGATCAGGCGGTCAATCGATTGCCTGGTGAGCGAACGCACGATATCCCGCAGCAGCGCCAATGCTGTCGATGTCGTGATGCTGATGGTTGCAACCTGATTGAGTTGCTGCTCGTCGTTGCCGAAGGGAACGGCGGGCAGAACGATCGGCCTGGCGCCCCGTTGCAGCGCCAGCTCTGCGGCCCGATATGCGATGGCCTCGGCCTCGATGATGTCGGTGCCATGCGGCAGATGATGTCCGTGCGCCTCGACTGCACCCCACGGCAGGACGGCGACATTCGGCCTCTGGGCCAGAAGCTGCCGGTACGTCGCCTCTTTCAGGATGAACGGGCGAGCGATGGGCGGCTGGTTCATGGGGAAATCCTTCTGCTGATCAGCGGCCGCCGAAGATGTCCACATGTCGGTCGTTGATCTGACTGACCTGCAGATGGCCCAGTCCGGCCGCGGCCAGCTGCGAGCGGATTTCCTCGGGGGTGTAGGCCGAGAGCAACGAGCGATAGAACTCCTCCCGCAGCAGCTCTGATTCCCCCGCCGCGTGGGTCTGAACAATCTTTCGGGCGGTTTGCTCATCCGGCGGTCGGCAGAGGTCGCGGAAGAAAATCACGGCGCGCGGACGGGCGATGCGCGCGACCTCACCCCACATGGTCTCGGCATCGGTGAGGTGATGCAGCAGGCTGTTGGAAAAGACCACATCAAACGAGTGCCGGGTGAAGGGCAGCTTTTTGGCATCCGCCTTTCGGAAAACGATCCGGCTGCCCCCGCGACGCCGGGCCTCTGAGACCGCCACGTCCAGCATCGCCTGCGAAAGATCGACCGCCGTCAGGTTCCACCGCGGGCGCGCCTGGGCAACTCGGATCGTGATATCCCCCGGGCCACAGCCCAGATCCACGGCGTCGGCCCGATCGAGCTGACCCGCCAGCTCAACCAGCCGCTGCACGAACAGACGGTTCACCTCGGCGAAATCGGCCTTGGCATAGGCGGCCACTTCCTCCGGCAGCTCCATCACTTCTGGTTCCGGTTGCCGCCGCATGAACAACCTCCCTGTCGAATTGCCCCACACCGGGAACTCGCTGCCAACCGTCAAGAACGCCCGGTGAATGTACTCGCGTGGCCGGCCGGTCCCAAGAGGCCGAACCGGCCTGTCTGACAACGGGACCCGCGCGCTCGGCCGTGCTCCCGCGGCTGCCGGTTGGGTCCCCGGGCCGCGCCTCCGACTCGAGGCCAGCTTGCCCGGCGCAGGCATCGAAGCGAATTCCGCGCGTAAGTCTTTTATCCACAACATCTTACAAAGTCGTTGACTCCGCCTCGAGCCACCGCCCGATCCAACCCCGGCCGCCTGTTGCCACGCGTGAACCTTTCCGAAGGCGCCGTCTGAACGAAAGGTTGATTCAGCTCCGCCAGTCAATTTGTCGGAGACGGCTTCCGCCGGGGATCCCTCCGAGGTGCCGTGGGGCGGGTCAGGCGGCATCCTCGCCTGCCAGCAGTTGCTCGAGGGTTTCGCGTCGTCGAATCACCTGAAAGTTTGTTCCATCGACGAGCACTTCGGCGGGGCGCGGGCGGTTGTTGTAGTTGCTGGCCATCGCAAAGCCGTAGGCGCCGGCACTGAAAACCGCCAGCAGGTCCCCCCGACGTGTCGGAGGCAGGGGACGATCCAACGCCAGATAATCGCCGGTCTCGCACACCGGCCCGACGATGTTGACCTTCTCCGCATCAGGCGGGGCTGCACCGCGCCGGCGTGCACCGGGCAGATCCAGCTCCCCGCGCAGGGAGGTCGGCCAGATGTGGTGATAGGCCTCGTACAGCGTCGGTCGAAGCAGGTCGTTCATGCCGGCATCAACAATGACAAACCGTCGATCGCCGCTGGACTTCCGATACAGCACACGGGTCAGCAGGATGCCCGAATTGGCCGCGATATAGCGGCCCGGCTCAAAAGCGATCTTGTACGGCTTGTTGCGAAGCAGGGGAACCAGCACCCGGGCAAACTCATGGATGCCCGGACCGTCGTCCAGCGCCTCATACGCAGCTGGGAATCCCCCGCCGCAGTCCAGCCAGCGGATCTCATGTCCCTTGGCGGTCAGCCGATCGATCAACCCGGTTGCCTTGGAGACGGCATCCACGTACGGCTGAGCTCCCAGCACCGGCGAGCCAATGTGAATGTGCACACCCGCAAGCCGCAGGTGGCGCAGCGATCGAAAGTGGTCAAACACGTCCTCGACCCGATCGATATCCACGCCGAACTTGGTCTGCTTCTTTCCAGTTGTAGTCTTGGCATGAGAGCGGGCATCGACATCGGGATTGACCCGAACCGCACCGATGATCGTCCTGCCCATCGCCGCGGCGATGCGATCGACATTCTCGATCTCTTCCTCCGATTCACAATTGAAGGCGGCGATGCCGGCGTTGATGGCGTCGACGATTTCCGGATCGGTCTTGCCCACCCCCGCGTAAATGATCTTTCCCGGCTCGCCTCCCGCACGCAGCGCCCGCTGCAGTTCACCTCCGCTGGTGACGTCAAAGCCGCACCCCGCGGCTGCCAGCAGTCGGAGGATGCTGAGATTGCCACAGCACTTGACCGAAAAGCAGATCGTCGGATGCAGCTCGCCAAACGCGTTGGCGAACTCCCGATACTTCTGGAGGAAAGCCGCCCGGGAATAGACGTACGCCGGCGTGCCGCACTCTTCGGCGATTTTCGCGACTGGGGTCGCCTCGCAGAACAACTGTCCGTTGAGGAAGTGGAACTGATCCATGCAAGAGCTTCGGCCAGAGGGTTAAACTCGCCGGGCAGTGTAATCGACCGGCGGTCGAGGTGCTGCAGGCCGGCAATCGGCGCTCTGAAGCGCCTCGCGAGAGCGGGCCACGGCAGGCGTGTGCAGCGGCCGTCGAAAGCGCCCCGGTGGGCGACCGATGCAATCCATTTATCCGGATTTTCGGATGAATGCTCCCTTGCTCCGACGCGGTCATGGGTGTATCTTTTCTCACCCTTCGCGCACCGCATCTGCGCGAGTAATCGGACCTTACCAAGGAGCATGCGTGGCCGCCCGAAAGCACTTGTTCACCAGCGAATCGGTTTCGATGGGGCACCCCGACAAGATATCCGACCAGATCAGCGACGCCATTCTCGACGCCATCTTCGCCGAAGAGCTGCGTCAGGGCAATGATCTGAAGGGCACCCGCGTGGCGTGCGAGACCTTGTGCACCACCGGGCAGGTGATCGTTGCCGGGGAAGTGCGAACCAACGTCTATGTTGATGTGCAGGAGATCGTCCGGCAGACCATCCGGAGCATCGGCTATCACCATCAGGACATCGGCTTCAGTTATGATTCCTGCGGGGTACTCAACGCCATCCACAGCCAGTCGGCCGACATCGCCCGCTGGGTGGACGCCGCTCGCGACGAAGGCGCCACCGTCGCCGCCGACGAGGAAGGCGCCGGCGATCAGGGAATGATGTTCGGATTTGCCTGCCGCGAAACCGAAGATCTGATGCCCTTGCCCATCTGGCTGAGCCATCGCATCGTTGAAAGGCAGGCTGAGCTCCGTGAAAGTGGCGCGCTGAAGTATCTGCGCCCCGACGCCAAGAGCCAGGTCACGGTTGAATACGAAGGGGGTAAGCCCATCCGCGTTCATACCGTCGTTCTGAGCACGCAGCACGACAGCAGCATCCTCAAGGGCGACGTGGTCTCCGACGCCGCCAAAGCCGAGATGATCGAGAAGATCATCAAACCCTGCATCCCCCCGCAGTATTTCCATGACAAGATCATCTACCACATCAACCCCACCGGGCGCTTCGTGATCGGGGGGCCGCATGGGGATACCGGACTGACCGGGCGCAAGATCATTGTGGATACCTACGGCGGGCGCGGACGGCACGGCGGCGGGGCTTTCAGCGGGAAAGACCCGACCAAGGTCGATCGCTCGGCGGCTTACATGGCCCGTTACATCGCCAAGAACATTGTCGCGGCCGGTCTGGCGGATGAATGTGAAGTGCAACTGGCGTACGCGATTGGCATTGCCCGACCGGTCAGCGTGTATGTCGACACCCACGGCACCGGAAAAATTCCGGATGAGAAGATCAGCGAGATCGTCTGCAGCAACATCGATCTCCGTCCCCGTGGAATCATCTCTCACCTGAAGCTGCTGGCCCCGATCTTCCTTCCCACGGCTCGTCACGGCCATTTCGGCAGAAAGTATGCGCCGCTGGAATACAAAACCCTCGACGGCGCCTGGCGACGGACCTTTGACAGCTTCACCTGGGAGAAGACCGATCTGGCAGACACGTTCCGCAAGGCGGCGGGGGTGTGACCCCGGCGCGACGCGCCACAAGCCCCGCGCGCGGCGGGTGTGACCTGGCCTTGCGCATCGGTGCCCACCCCCGGTTGAAGCATTACAGCAAGGCATTCCATCTCCACCGCGAGAGCATGGCCTGACCCGCGGGGTGGTTCATTCCCACAAGGCCAGATCGACCGGTCCGTTGGGGTTGTCGTCGCCCGGTGCAGCTGCCTCCATGTCGAGGCTCGGACGCGGTCCCGGCGCTGCCAACAGCGCCGAGACTCCGACACTGCTGGTCGTCACCAGATCGGTGCGGCCGTCACGGTTCACAAAGCCAGACGCAAAACCGGCCGGCAGAGGTCCGACATCGAACCGCCTGGGTGCTGCGAGCTGGCCTGAACCGTTCCCTGCCAAAGCCGACACCGAACCCACCAGCGCCGGGAGCTGCGGACCGAGCGCCCGGGCGCCGGCGACAGCAACGTCACCGTGGCCGTCGCGATCGAAGTCAGCCGAAACAATTCCCACCGCCGACGAAAGCCCCGTGGCAAACGGGCCGGCCAGGGCATAGGGCGGGCTTGCCGGAGTAATGACCGGTCGGCTGAAGATCGTGTAGACCGAGGTATTCGCGTTGGAACCGACCGTCAGGCCGATCGATTGCACTGCGGCGACATCCATGCGTCCATCGCGCGTGAAGTTCGCCGCCGCCAGACCCCGGTTCACTCCGGGAACCACAAACTGCACCGCCGGCAGAATCGTGGTGTTCAGCAGTCCCGGCACGATGGCGATGAGGGTCTGAGCCGGCGAGACCTGGGCATCAGGTCCGGCAAACGCCAGCAGCGGTGAGAGCACCGCCACGTTGGCCGGCACCGGCAAAGCCGATGTCGCGACCGCCGTCGACGGGAAGCTGAGCGGCAATCGGATCGGACTGCCAAAGCCGGTGTTGCTGCCCAGGAGCACCGCAGCGCCGTGCAATTGCGGTCCGCTCGGGGTGCTGCCGGGCCAGGGTCGATCGTTGGCCACAGCCAGATCAGGCATCCCGTCGCGGTTGAAATCGCCGGTGGCGATGGCGGTGGGGCTGGGCCCGGCCGGATAGTGCGTGGCCGGTGTGAAGGTGCCGTTGCCCAGGCCGTGCAAGACCGCCACCGTACCCGCGCCGGCAGGGGTGTTGGCGTTGACGGCAGCCAGATCCAGCTTGCCGTCGCGGTTGAAGTCTCCCGCCGCCAGTCCTG
>JAVQWE010000191.1:0-5750 GCA_033579175.1 Phycisphaerales bacterium
GGAGCTGAACCTCACCTGGCGAACCACCTTGGCCGAACTCGGGCTCGGTCGATTCGAACCGTGCAACAGTCGGCTTGTCAGCGAGTTCCTTCCTTCGCTGATTGCTGAATCACGCCTGATCGAATGCCCCCCCGGCCAGTTCCAAGACCTGGTCACCGGGCAGCTCAATCAACCGTTCCACAACACCGAATTGCCTTTCCGCCCGTTTTTCTGCCGGGAAAACGAAGGACTGCTCATCGGAAGTGCTTATCGTCACTGGGTTTGCGACAGTTACTGCATCCGCCTGATCCTGCGCGAGTGGCTGTTCCGGTTGATCTGCCCGCAGCGCGCCCGTCGGCAACCGACGCTGCTGGCCCGCAAGGGATACTGGCACCATTTCGGACCTGGTCCTGCCGACTGGCCGCTGTTTTCCACCCTGATGCAGCAGGTGTCGCATTCCGCCCGCATGAAATCGTGCAGGCGCGTGACCACCCTCAGCCTGGATCACACCGTCTGCTTCCGGGAGTATCGCGCCGAAACCGGTCTGATCGACGCGATCCGAGCCAGTGCCCGCCGACGCAACGTGAAAGTCAACGATTTGTTCCTGGCCGCTCTGGCCCGAACCGTTGATGAGCTGGCCCCGATCGACCGCAAGCCCATTCGTCCGAACCTGGCTCTGGGGACGGTGGTTGATCTGCGCGGACTGCGCGGAAAAGCCCTCGGAGACCAGTTCGGGGTGTTCCTGGGCTTTACCAGCACCATCGTTCGACCGAGCGTGCTCCGCGATGATGATCGCCTGCTGGCCTCGATCGCCGCGCAATCGGCCCTGGCGCGCGACCGTGGCCTGGCTCAGGCCAGCCAGGTGCGGATGGCGCTGGCGTTGCTCTACGAACGCACGCTCCACGGGCAGAAGCTCGAAGGCTTCTACCGCAAGCGCTTCCCACTGGCCGGGGGAATCAGCAACGTTACGCTCCACAACACGTGGGCGGCGGAACTGCATCCAACGATCCTTCGCGAGTACGTTCGCGCCAGCCCGTGCGGTCCGCTCGTGCCGCTGGTGGTGACCCCCACCACCCTTGGCTCAGGACTGCATCTGGGGGTGACGACCCGGTCGGCCCTGATGAACCCGGCTCAGGCCGAGCAGATCGGTCCGCGCTTTCTGAGGGAGTTGGGACGGCTGGTGTAGACGCGCCGGTCTCGACCTTCCCCATCCGCCGGGACAGACAGCGTTCTTGCCCGCCAGCCTTGGAACGCCAGCCCGCAGGTTCGGGCCCGTCCGATCGCCCGCTCGTCGGGGTGAGCAGGTTTCGCTTGACATGGCCGACATCCAATGTTAGGTTAATGTAAGGTTCCGGGCCTCGTCGCTCGGAGCTTGCGGAGCCCGTCGGCAGGCAACCGGCCGTGCCGATCGGCACCGTCCAGACCGGAGAACCGTTATGCAGAAAACCGGCCCGAACCGGCTGTTGCGGAAAAGGGGGAAAAGGCTCGTATGCCCCCGCGTGTCGACTCGTCCCCGTTGGTCGCACCCCGTGCCCTGTACGGATTGTGCACAATTGTGCGTTTTTGAGCGTTTTCAGAAAATCGTAGTGCAACGCACAACCTGCCGCACAATCGCCCGGCACATCCCGGACTCTGTTCGCATCCCGGCAAACCCCCGCAGCACAGCACCCCCGGCTCGGGCCCCCCGAGTCCTCCGCGGCGCCAGCCTCGGCCCCGGAGTGTCTTCCGATCAGCAGCAGCACCGCGCCGTTGCGATTGCATCCAGCGGGCAATCGGCGATGATCGACCGCTCGTCAACGACAACCATCCAATCCTCAAACCCAGGGAGACCCATGCCGAAAACCTATCGTTCTGCGCCTCCGATGATCATCGATCCGAAAAAGTCTTACACGGCAACACTCGAAACCACCCGGGGAACGATCGTCTGCGAGCTTTTCGCCGATCGCGCACCGATCACCGTCAACAACTTCGTCTTTCTGGCTCGCGAGGGCTTTTACGACGGCACGAAATTCCACCGCGTCATTGCTGACTTCATGATCCAAGGCGGCGACCCGCAGGGCACCGGCACGGGCGGGCCGGGGTATCGTTGGCCGGACGAGCCATCGGCCCTGAAGATCCGGCATGAGGTCGGCAGTCTGAGCATGGCCAACGCCGGTCCGGATACCAACGGCAGCCAGTTCTTCATCACGCACGTCGTGACCGACTGGCTCGATGGCAAGCATGCGGTGTTCGGCAAGGTCCGCAGCGGGCAGGAGGTGGTCAACGGCACGAAACAGGGTGACGAGCTGAAGCGAGTCCTCATCACCGAGACCTGATGTGAGCCCCCGACGGCCAGCCAGTTTCGCCCCGGAGCCCGGCGCCTCACCGCAGGTGCCGAGCCTCGTCGAATCCGACAAGCGGGCCGGGAGCGCCGCCGCCGTGCTTCCACTGGTCTGCATTTTGCTGTGGCTCGCCGGAGAGACTGCCGGTCAGACCCACCCGGCGCAACTGCCCCCGCAAGAGCTGCTGGAGCTGTATCAGGCAGAGCTTGGCGGGAGATTCGACGTCGGCCAGTTCGACACGCTTCTGCAGGCTCATCAGAGACTGGAGGATTTCTTCGTGGAACGCGACGCCCGGCGGCGCGCCGGGATCGTCGGGCAACTGCTGGAAACGGGGATCGACCCGGTCATCCTCGGGCGACTGTGCCGCATCCGGCTGCACTGGCCGCAGTTGCCCGGTGGGGTGTACTACATCAACGAGAGGCTTGGCCCGCATCACGTGGCGTATTTTCTGGGGGTGCCGGAGGGTTACCGGCGGACCCGCGCCTGGCCGCTGGTCGTGCGACTGCCCCGCATCGACGCCTTTGCTGTCACGCCACCGCCTGATCAGCAGCAGGTCGCCGAAACCTATACCCAGTGGATTCGTTCGGACCTGGCCGCCCACCCCGATGCCCTGGTGCTGATGCCTCTGTTGAACTTCGATCACCTGTTTGGCCCGGGTTATGCCGGCATGAACGCGGTGATGCAACCGATCTTTCATGCGGCCGGTCGGGTCAACCTCGATCCGGCAAGCGTCTATCTGATCGGGCATTCTGCCGGAGGGCACGCGGCGTGGAACCTGGCGATCCACTATCCGACGTATTTCGCGGCCATCAACGTGATGGCCGGTTCGGCGCGGCACGAATTCCAGCGTCTGCGATTGCAGAATCTGCGGAACACCTGGCCGGTCGTCTGGCACGATTCGGAGGACTCCGTCATCCGGGTGCAACTGGCCCGCGCGCTGATCCAGTCGTTACGGAGGCAGAAGGTGGACGTGGATTACGAGGAAACCCGTGGCCTGGGTCATTCCCCTCCGCAGACGATCATCGAGAAGCTGTATCAGAAGACTCGAAAGCGCGTCCGCCCGTTGTATCCGCGCGAAGTGGTGGTGCGGTCGAATCGGCTCGATCCGATCTTCAATCGCGTAGACTGGCTGCAGGTCGATCAACCAGCCGATCCAGGAGAAGACCAGCGGATTTTCTTCTCCCTCGGAACCGAAAGAGTGGTCCTGCAACGGAACACCTGGTCCGCCGCCGGCGTCTTGCGTGACGACAACCGCATCGACCTGAAGGTCGAAAACGTCGAACTGCTGCGGGTGTTTCTCAACGACCAGATGGTCGACCTGTCGCAGCCGATTTGCGTTGCCGTCAACGGGCGCACGCGATTCGAGGGACGGCTCCAACCCGACTTGGGGGCGATGCTGAACGACCAGCTCTTCCTGGGTCGGGGATGGCGGTATTTCCCGGCGGTGCTCGAGCTGGACGTGGCATCCCCACCGGCCTCGCGCCCCGGAGGTGCCCGATGACGGCTGAATTCATGGCACCGCGCGGGCAAGACCTGGGGATCTCGGCGTCAGCCAAGACCTCGCAGCCGGCTCCGACCCGACTTCCGGGAAACGGCGATCGGCGCAGGTTGCATCAGTCGATTCCGCATCCGCTGGCCCGCGCGGAGGATGCGCGCCACCGTCCGCGCGTCGCCGGCTCTCAAGGCATGCGAGAGCTGGCGGAGGCGCTCGGTGGTGCTGTGAAGGGCTTCTGCGGCGAAATCGGCGTTGTCAAGCAGGATTTCGGTCCAGAGGGCCGGATCGCTCCCGGCCAGACGGGTGGTATCTCGAAGCCCGGGTCCGCTCAGCCGGATCGAACGTTCGGTCTGCAATCCCATCAGCACCGAAGCCAGCATTTGCGGCAGGTGGCTGGCCCGGGCAACCAGCCGATCATGGTCGATCGGAGAAGTCCGCATCGGCACCAATCCCAGTTGCCGCCAGAAGTCTTCCACAACCTGCACGGCGGCCGGGTTGGCGCCGGCAGGGGTGATGAGGCATCGGGCACCCTGCGCCAGAAGCCAGTGGGCCTCGTTCCCCCCGCGGCTGGTGCCCCCGAACATCGGGTGGCTGCCAACGAATCGGCGGGGGTGGGGAAGCCATTGCCGGGCCAGTCGCAAGACGCCCCGCTTCGTGCTGCAGGTGTCGGTGATGATCGCACCAGTCGGCAGAGTTTTCCTGATTTTCCGAAATACGCCCGGAACCTGACGGATCGGCACGGCAAGCAGCAGCAGTTCGCAGTCGGCGGCGCACTGGGCGGGGTCGGGGGCCACCCGGTGCACCGCCTGGTTGCGAAGGGCCTGGTGAAGGGCTTGGCGGGAGATGTCGTAACCTGTTATCTGACAGCCACTTACGCGCTTCCGTGCGGCCAAGGCAATCGAGGTGCCGATCAATCCCAGTCCGATGATGCTCAAGCGCCTGATCTTCACGGTCCGATAATACTTCAACAGTGGCACGTCAACCAATGAAGACCTTACGTCGGGGATCGCCTGTCGCTCCATCGGTCGTCCGCTTGAACGGCGACCGGCAATCCTCTATGAATGAGGGCTTGATGAGGACGGGGCTGCGGTCGGCAACGCCGTTGCGGCCCGGTCCGGATCCCATCGAGAGTAAAAAGGCGACCGCGCTGCAAGCCGGTCGGAACACCCACATGCCCGAATTAGCTCCCTCCGAGGCGGCTGTTTCCAACGGCTCGGCGTCGAAGCTGCCAGAGGCGCCCCGGGCGTCGGAGCTTCGGCATGTCCTGCCGTTCGAAGAGCCGTTGCGGAAGCTGGAGCAGCAAATCCGCGATGTAGAGGCGTTGCAGGCCCAGCGGCAAGCCGATTATTCCCGCGAACTGCGGGCCTTACGCACGACCTACACCGAACTGCTGCGGAAAACCTATGAGAATCTGAGCGCCTGGGAAACTGTGCAGGTGGCGCGCCACCCCCAGCGCCCGCAGTTCAGGGACTATGTCGAGGCGTTCTGCCGGGAATTCCGCGAAATCCATGGGGATCGTGCCTTTGGGGATGATAAGGCGATCATCTGCGGTCTGGCGCGGATCGGTGGGAACAAGGTGATGCTCATCGGGCATCACAAGGGTCGTGACACGCGCGAGAAGGTGGCGTGTTACTTCGGTCTGGCGCATCCCGAGGGCTATCGTAAAGCCTTGCGGTGCATGAAGTTAGCGGAAAAGTTCTCGCTGCCAGTGGTGTGTCTGGTGGATACCCCCGGGGCGTATCCGGGAATCGGCGCCGAAGAGCGCGGGCAGGCCGAATCCATCGCGCGAAACCTCATGGAAATGAGCCGCCTGCGGACGCCGATTGTGGCGATCATCACCGGCGAAGGGGGGTCCGGGGGGGCGCTGGGAATCGCCGTGGCCGACCGCGTGGCCATGATGCAGTACGCCTGGTATTCGGTGATCAGCCCCGAAGCCTGCTCGGCCATCCTGTTCA
>JAVQWE010000192.1:0-5745 GCA_033579175.1 Phycisphaerales bacterium
CGCGATCGCGCGCCGGCAGCGCGCCGAGATATCGGCAGGCCAGCTCGATCGCCCGATCTCTGGGAAGATCACCAACGATGGGCACTTCGATCGGCGATTCAGTGATCAGCTTCCGCAAGTGCGCCTGGGTTGGCTCCAGTTGCAGCCGCTCGAGCTGCTCCACCTCCAGCGGACGGGTACGCGGCTCGTCTTTCGGATACGGCGCCGCCGACGCAATTCGCGCCCCCAGGAAGGCGGGGTTTTTCAGCATTTCCAGCATCATTTCCCGGGTCCGGGATTGAAACTGCGCGAACGCCGCCGGCTCGATCTTCGGATCGGTCAGCAGCAGAAAAGCCAGTTGGAAGCCGGATTCGATGTCATCCGGCGATCCATTGATCTCAAGAGATAAGCTGTCATCAACCCCGCCGGGGCCACCGCCTCCGCGGCGTCCGCCTCCAGCGCCGCGACCCGGAAAACCACCGCCGCTGACGACCACTTTTCGGCCCGTCATCAGTTCGCGGATGTCGGTGGAAGAAAGTCGTGACGTGGCGGGGACGCGGAAGGCGGTCTGCGCGGCGGCGGTGATGCCGCGCGTCTGCGCCGTCTCCAGAAGCTCACCGCCGATCAGCGAGATGCTGACGGATAC
Source organism: Phycisphaerales bacterium (assembly GCA_033579175.1). Taxonomy (GTDB): domain Bacteria; phylum Planctomycetota; class Phycisphaerae; order Tepidisphaerales; family Tepidisphaeraceae; genus JAVQWE01. Next base: position 626 of record JAVQWE010000192.1, read on the forward strand.
CTCCCCCTTCTGCTGATCCATGAACCGATGGTGCACCCGCACACCATTGTCCAACCACCCCGACCAGACCCCGCTGGCTGCATGGTCGCTGGCTTCCACCACGCGCCCGCCGGCGGGGAGTTCGCTCAACAGGTGCGTGGCGCGCGGTCGCTCGGATTCGGGTTCGGGGGTGACCCCCACCGCCTCCAGACCGATCTTCAGCAGCTCGGATTCCGAGGGAACCTCCGGACCCGTTGGCAGGACAGCCACAAACGCCACCGCCGAGGGGTCAAATTCTCTGGAAAACCGCGCCGATACCTCTTCTGGCGTGATCGAAGGCAGCAGCCGTTTGAGCAGGTCCAGGCGCTGGGCGGCAGACATCGTCGGTTCGGCACGAGTAACATCGGCGTTCAGTTGGCTGATCAGGGCTTGCGCCGTGGCTGTCGGTTCTGTCTGAACACTCCATTCCGCGGCCGACAGCAACTCTGCCTTCACGTCGTCAATTTCCTGCGGCCGCAAGCCATGCAGTCGGGCGCGCTGCACTTCCATCGCCACTTCCTGCAGCGCTTCCTTCCAGCGCCCGGATTCGGCCCGTGCGGAAACTTCCGCACTGAACAACGCGCCCCCGGTATTGCGCAGCTGCACGCTGGCACTGGCGTAGCTGGTGCCCCCGGCGGCGATTTTGTTTCCAAAGCGGCGGTTCATGGCGCTGCGCCCAAGGTTCATCACCAGCTCATCCCGGAGCTGCTCGACGGTACGCACCGGCGGACGGGCAGGCTCGATCCGGACGACCTGCAATTCCTCGGAGCGCAGCTCAGGATCACTGGCAACAATTGCGAAGCTCTTTTCGTAGGGCTTGATTCCTGCGTCCTGCGGCGTGGGGCGCGGACGCTTCGGTGCACCGCCGAAAGTCTCCTGGATCAGATCAACCACCGCCTCCGGCTCCGCATCTGCAACTACCAGTAGTGTCGCATTCGAGGCAGTATACCACCGGTTGTAGTAGTCCTGAAAATCAGCCTGCTGAACGGCATTGATCGACTCTTCCGTGCCGATGGGGTTGCGACGACCAAAGATTGAACCGGGCACCAAGCGCTCCATGACGTAGTCGCCCGTTCGTTGACGGGCGCCCAGCCGTCGGCGCCGCTCTTCCTGAATGATCTGCCGCTCGGCCTCAATTTCCGTCGGGGAGAGAGTGAGCCGATACAGCACATCGGCGAAGAACGTCAGGCCTTTGCGCAAAACCTCCGGCTCGACGCTGGGCAGGCTTAACTGGTAGGTGGTCTGCTCGAAGCTGGTGAAGGCATTCTGATCCCGGCCGAAGGTCATCCCCAGGGACTGAAAGAATGGCACAACGGACCCTGGAGGGAAGTTCTCTGAACCGTTAAAGGCCAGATGCTCCAGGTAATGTGCCAGACCGCGCTGCTGCTCGGTTTCGTTGAGCGACCCGGAATGAATGTGCATCCACACCGCGGCTCGACCAGGGGGGTTGGCGTGCCGACGGATCACATATCGCAGCCCGTTTTCCAGCTCGCCGATTACCAGCGCGGGATCTGTTGGAAGCGGCTCTGCGCCCAGAGAAGCAATAGAGCTGAGCAGCAATGCAGTCAAGAGACTTGCACGGGAAAGAACAGGCAGCATGGGTTTGCTCCGTGAATATCGAGGCAGATCGGCGCGTGGCGAAGGGAATGCATCACCCGCCCGGACTGCACATTTGCGGATACGATAACGGGCAAACAGAACGGGAAAAAGTCCGTCGTATTGGACGGCAGCTTGCGGGATACATCGAGCGGCGAGACGGGATTGCCTTTCGGGGCTGCCCGCCTGACCGACCCGGAAGCCCGGTGCACGCCAAGGGAGAGCATTCGCGGCTAAATTCCGGTCAGGATTGAGTCGCGCTCAACCGGAGTCATGAACCGCCGCCGGTTCGCCGTGCTCACAAGCACGGAACTGAACACCGACGGCCTGGGGCGCGGCTGGTCCCCGGGCACCGTGGTGTTGAAGTTCGCTGCCAGCTGCGCGAAATCGGCGATGTCGGTATTGGCGTCGTAATTGTAATTGCCGCGTGGCCAGTTCGTGCTCGCCGCGTTGAAGTTCGACGCGAGCAGCGAGAAATCATTGATGTTCACGCCGCCATCGAGATTACTGTCGCCGTTGAGCGTGTAACGAATCATCAGATCGCCCGCGGTCACGGTCACGCCGAAGAAGCTCACCAGTCCGGTTTGCCCGCCTGTCCCGTAGCCCAGAGCGTCATTGGCGGCGCCTCCCGCGGCGGAAGAGGAGAAAATCGCCGGCTGCGGACCGTTCCATGATCCACCCTGGTACCCGCTGGTAAGCAGCGTACGGTAGGTCGGTTCGTTCGCGAAGGCGCGATCGATAAACCCGCCGTCGGTCAGGTCAAGACGCCCTCCGATGGACGCGCTGACGGTATCGATCAGCTTTTTGCCTGGATCGAGGGTGAGCAACCCGCCGGACCGGATGTTCAGATTCTGCAGGTCCTGATTGTTCACCAGTCGTGCCAGTGCGGTTCCGACGGCATCGGAGTTCACACTGATATTGTCCAGGCCGGCCCCACCGTCCAGCACGACGGCAACGTTGCTGTCGTTGACGATAAACGAGTCAACTCCCCCGTTGCCATTGAGACGATATGCGGTCGCGGCGTCGGTGCTGTTGACCGTGATTGTGTTGTCGGCGCCGTTGGCCTCGACCTGGAGATTCTCAACCGAGCTGTAAGCGGCGCTGAACGCCCAGTCCGATTTGCTCAGCAGGGAGCTGGTCAGCGTGTAACTGTCGGCGCCGGTATCGGCCGAGTCGTTGACCTGCAGGCTGTCGCTTCCTGCCTGCCCGTTGATCGAGACGTTGCCGAACATGTCCGAAAAGTTTCCGTCGGCAACGTTGAATGTGTCGGCGCCGCCGCCGCCTTGAACCGTGACATTCATCGGGGCCGTGGAACTTCCGAGGCTGTTGATGTTGAAAGTGCTCGATCCCGCCCCGGCATCGACGCGGACCGCTTCGATCGTGGGACCGAAGAAGTTCACCAGCACCGATCCCGTGGTGCCGTCGTGTGTGATATCCGCCGAGTCGATCGTCCAGAGATTGCTGGCGGCGTTGAGGGTGTCCTGAATGATCGCCAGGTCCGAACCTGCATCGCCGATCACCAGCACACTTGCGGTAATGTTGGCTGTGAAGTTGCCGCTTCCGATGTTGATGGTGTCGGCTGCATCCCCGCCGATTACGTTCGTAGCGATGCTGGTCTGGTTGACATTGAAGGTATTCCCACCGTTGCCGCCGGTCACAACCAGGGATTCCGTTGCGCTGAAGAATACATCCGCCGAGTTGAACGGCAGCGCCACGTGCCCGTTGTTGATAGCCCAGGTTTCGACCCCATTGAACTGCGAATCGTTGATGTTGACCTGATCGCCGGTTCCGCTGCCGCCATTAAACGTGATGTCCGATCCGAAATTGAACAGGAAGCTGCTGCCGTCATTGACGAACAGCTGATCGTTTCCGGCAGAGCCGTTGATGGTGTACGGACAGCTGGATGCGGTGGCCGCCACGTTGATATCGTTGTTTCCCAGGTTGCAATCCAGCCTGAACGACTCGAAGGTGGTGTAGGTAATCGATACGCCCGGCTTGGTGAGCAGAGTGTTGCCAAGGGTGTAGGTGTCGTTGCCAAAGTCGGAAGAATCGTCGATGACAACCGAATCTGTTCCCACTCCGCCTTCGACGCGCAGCGGGCCGAGGATGTTGGCGTCGAGATTGTTCAACCCGGTGGTGAACGAGTCGTTGCCGTTTCCGCCGCGCACCGTCACGGAAAGCCAACTGCTCACCTGCGGAATGTTGATCGTGTTGTTGCTGGGGTTGAGCGTAACCAGAAACTCTTCCGTGGAACTGGAGGCAGCAACGGCGCCATCGCCGAAGGTGACTTTCTCAAAACGGTTCCCGGAGAACAGGTACTCATCCTCCAAGACATCGGCAGAATCGTCCACGATTACCCGATCGACTCCCGCGCCGCCGAGGCACGAAACAGAGCCTTCAATGTTCGAGTCAAAATCCACGTCGAACGTGAAGGTGTCGTTGCCCCCGAAACCGCTGAGCGAATACTGCGGCGTGGCCGCCAGCGAATTCACGTCGAAGTCGTTGTTGAACCCGTTGGCGGTGATGCTGATGCTCTCGATTTCGGCGTTGTTGTAGAAGGTGATGCCTGCCATGGTCTTGGTGATGGAGGTGCTGGTGAGGGTGTAGGTGTCGTTGCCGACGTTGTCGGTGAGGTCGTAATAGCTCAGCGTATCGGTACCGAGTCCGCCGTTGACGACTACGTTGCCTTGCACGCCGGTGTTCAGGTCGTCGATGTCGCCGTTGCCGATCTGGATGTAATCGTTTCCGCTGGCGGCGTTCACAGTTACCGAAACTCCGGCCGGGAGGCCATAGATGAAGATCTCATCATGGCCGCTGCTCGGCTCGACCACGATCGAACTGACCTCGGCGGTGGAAAAGGTGCTGGTCCACGCCGGGAAATCCCCGCCGCCCGGCGACGCGTGTGTGCCCGGGATGTCGGCCGGGGGATCGACCGCCACGGTGATGGTGGAACCATCGGCGCTGATGTAGATTCGGTCGTTGGTATCGGGAAAGGCAGGGTAGTGCGAATTCCCGCCGCGCACGTTCAACACGCCGGTGTCGCGGTTGAGGTTGGCGTAAAACGTCCCGAATCGTTCCGGGTCGATGATGCTGTAACCATACGCATCGCGCAGGATGTGTGCCATCGTCCAACTGGGCATGGTGCGCTCGTGGCGCGCGTAGATCGCGTTGCCGGCATCTTCGGAGCCCTGGTAGTTCTTGCCATTGAACGACAAGGTGGTTGATCGAACCCCGGCGGAGTGGATGATATTGCCCCAGCTTGCGCTGGTCTGGTCACCGGAATTGTAGCTGGTCATCAGGTGATCGACCGTCGGGCCGTCGAAGACCCAGAACCGACCATACATGCCGCCACCCTCGGCATCGTCGACGACACCAGTGTTCGTGGCGTAACCGCTGCTCTCGAGCAAATAGCCATCGTAGTCTCCGCCACTGTTGTTGCGGTCACTGATCAGGCCCAGAACGTGGGTTAACTCGGCGACGGCGACCGAATACAGGTCGCGTCCCAG
>JAVQWE010000193.1:0-5685 GCA_033579175.1 Phycisphaerales bacterium
GACACCCCCAAGGAAGGGGGCGCAAGACTCGTGCTTTGAAGGAGAGTCCCGTGAAAGCTCAATCTGCCCTCGTCGCGGTTGCGGCGCTGATGGTGGCCGGCGGATGTGGTAACCGAAGCTCTTCCAGCAGTGCGTTGGATATCGTAGATCCTTATGCACCAAGCAGTTACAGCTCGGCACAACCCTCAACACCCAGCGCGCAGCCTGTCAGCAATCCCCAACCGGCACCGCAAAACGTGGTGTATGACACGCAGCCGGTCACCGGCTACCAGACGCCACCGACGCAGCAGCCGATCACTGCAGGAAGCACGTATCAGGTCAAACGCGGCGATACCCTCTTTTCCATCGCCAAGAGCCGCTACGGCAATGGCAACCAGTGGCAGAAGATCGCCGCGGCCAATCCGGGCCTTACGCCGCAAAACCTCAAGGCCGGGCAGACCATCGTAATTCCGTAAAGTCCACGGGACCGACGCGCCGACGGGGTTGCCCGGTCGGTCTGTTACGATCCAACCTCCCATTCCCACGCAAAGCCCACGTTACGCCGAACGTGGGCTTTGTTTTCTGACACGATGCATCGGCGTCAGGGGCTACCCCACGGATCGCGCCTGAGCCCGCCAATCCGTTTCACCAGCGGGGGTGCTGTGAGCCAACGCGCTCGGACGGGCAGCCTGCAGGGTCGAGGTTCGGGCTGACCCGTTCAAGGCCGAGGCTCGACGACTACGGGGCGCGCGCCACAGCTTCGACATCTGCATCCTCCAGGAAATGCTCGATCCACTCCGCGCCGTCGTGCACATGGTCGGCCGGCAGGCCAAGCTGATTCTGAAGGTAGCCCTCCCAGGCGCGATGAGCGGCCTCCAGGCGTTGCGCTCGCTCGACACCTGCCGGGGTCAGGCGGATCAGGTAGCCTTCGCGTGCGATCCAGCCTCGGTCGACGGCGCGTCGGAGCACCGCCTCCAGCTTCCGCGGTGGCCAGTTCAGCTCTCGCAGCAAACGGGAAAGCCCGACGGCGGGGGATGCTCCGGGTCCTTTCCCCCTTTCCGAGGTCGTGGTGCCCGCAGGTTCAGCGGGTCCGACGCCCGACGATTGAAGCGGGGGAGTGGCGGAGGGGGGTGTTGCCGCGGCGGCGGTGGGTTGAGGCTCGACGAGCGGCTGTGCGGCGATGCGACCTTCCGCGAGCACGCGGCGGTCGGATTCGACCAGCTCCCGAAGGGTCTTCAGCAGGTTCTCCAGTTCGATTCTCTGTCGCAGGCGCCTTCGCACCAGCCAGCGCGTCACCAGGCCGGTCCGCGGTGCCGCGATCCAGCTCACCAGGAACAGGACGAAGCCCGCCAGGACCATGGACGCGCCGGCCGACGTGTTCAGCACGTTCCGGTGGCTGAGCCAGTATCCTCCCACCGACGTGACGATCCCACAGCCCACCGAGAGCCACAGCATCCGCGGCAGCCGATCGGCCCACAAGCGGGCGGTGGCGCCCGGAAGAATCAGCAAGGCCACGGACAGGATGGCCCCCACCGATTCGAAGCTGGCCACGATCGTCAGCGACAGGACCGTCATCAGCCCGTAATGCATCATCGACGCCGAGATGCCCACGCTCACGGCCAGCGACGGGTCGAAGGTGCTCACCAGCAGCCGGCGGTAGAACACTGCGATCCCCAGGATGATCAGGCCCAGGATCAGGATCATCGGCCGAACGCCGTGGGGCAGTTGGCCATCAATCGAGACGAACGACTCGATATTTCCGTAGAGGATGCATCCGGGGTCGAGGTCGGCTTGTCCGCCGTAGCGGCTGATCAGGATCACTCCCAGGGCAAACAGGGTGGTGAAGACGATTCCCAGGGACGCATCTTCCTTCACGCGGGTGTGCTTCTGAACCGTTTCAACGAGAATCGCCGCCGCCAGGCCCATGATCGTGGCACCCACAAGAATCCATGGGGAGTGCAGGGATGCGGTGCCGAAGTAAGCGGGAATGAGGAAGCCCAGCGCGATTCCAGGCAGCACAGCATGTGACAGCGCGTCTCCCAGCAGCGACATGCCACGAACCACCAGGAAGCAGCCAAGCAGCCCCAAGGCACAGGATACCAGGACCCCTTGAAGCACGATCGGCCAGAACACCGTCAGGGCGTCGTTCCACGGCTGCAGAATGAGGCTGTTCAAGAGGTGGGTCATGCCGGTCGATCCAGACGGTCAGGCGGAGTCGCGCAGGCTCTGCAACGCCCTGGGGCGGCAACGACGGTTCGCCCGATGTTGCCGGGAAATTGCCGGACTGTTGGAGCTGCTCGATTCATGACGCATTTGCGCTGGCGGGAATTGGCCGGCCGTGCGGATCGGCCGCGGGCTGCTGGAGCAACCGCTCCAGCCGCTGGACCACCTCAGGCGGCAGCAGGTGTTCGATGTATTCCGCGTCGGCGTGGACGTGGTCGCCGGCGAGGTGGGCCTCCTGGGTGAGAAAAAGTTCCCACAACCGATGGTTGCGGACAATCTTCCGTGCTTCGGCGAGACCCAGGTCGGTCAGAATGATCGGATCGATGCTGTCAGGGTCGATCCACCCCCGGCGGGCAGCGTGCCGGGCCATGCGCTTGACAAAGGCGGGGGTTTCGTGGCGCAGGGCGGCAATGTCGTCCACGCCAAAGCGCCGATCTCCCGCGCTGCCACGACGTTCGATCATGAGGTAGATGGTGCGGAGCAGGTTTTCGGCGGCGGTGCGATGGCGCTTGCGTGTCAGCCGGATGAGTCGGGGTAGCACGCCGTGACGCGGCGCGACAAGCATGACAACTCCAAACAGCAGTCCGGCGGTCAGGACGATGGTTGGCCCGGTGGGCATATCGCGTCCCGGCGCCGCCAGCAGGAGGCTCAGCAGGATGCCCATGACCCCGACGGCAGCGCCAAAGAGTCCGGCGAGAGCCACCATGCGATGCAGCCGGTCGGTCAGCAGGTAGGCAGTCGCGGCGGGAGTGACCAGCATCGCCGCCACGAGCACCACCCCGACCGCCTGGATGCCCACGACGATCGCAAGGGTCAGCAGAGTGGTCAGCAGAATCTCGACGCCCACGGCCGGCACGCCGGTGCTGGCGGCGAACTCGCGATCAAAGCTGGTGACTGCCAGCATCCGCCAGAAGGCAACCACGCAAGCCAGCGCCGCCGCGGTGATAACGCCCATGTAGATCAGGTCCTGAGTCGAAATGCCGACAATCTGGCCAAAGAGGAATCGTTCCAGTCCCGTCTGCCCGGCGACCTGCAGGTTCTGCAGGCGCTTGATCAGCACGATGCCGATGGCGTAAAAGCCGGTGAAGACCGCTCCCATGCACTCACTGCTCTTGAGCACGGTGGTGCGGGAAAGCAGGCTGATCAGCCCGGCGGCGAGCAGTCCAGCCGCCAGCGCACCCAGCATCAGGGCGGGGGTCGATTTTTCGCCGGCGGCGAGGAAGCCACAAACCACGCCGGGAAGCACGGCGTGGCCGATGGCGTCACCCAGAAGGCTCTGTCTTCGCAGGACGACAAAGCTTCCAAGCACACCGCAGGCCACCCCCAGCAGCACGGCACCCCAGAGAACGCAGTCGGTAGAATCCAGGCGATCATCGAATACGCCAGTGGCGAACCTCCAGAGGGCTTCGGCCGGTGCGATGTTGCTTTCAAACCCCGACCCGAGGATGGTGGAACCGGAAATCATGGCATCAGGGGCCTGAGGCGCCACCGATCCGGCTGGCCTCGCGTTCGCCACGCTCGGCCCGCGCCACGGCATCCGCCACGTCGGCAAGAATGGTGAGCCTGCCGCCGTATGTCTGTTGGAGAAGTCGGGGGGTGAACACCTCTGCCGTCGGGCCGAACGCCACCAGCCGCATATTCAGCAGGATGAGCATGTCAAAATACTGCTGTGCGGTCTGAAGGTCATGATGGACCACCAGGACCGTCTTCCCGGCGCTTCGAAGCTCCTGCAGAAGCGTCATGATCGCAGATTCGGTGGCGGCGTCCACGCCGCTGAACGGCTCGTCCATCAGGTACAGGTCGCTTTCCTGCGCCAGCGCGCGGGCCAGGAACACCCGCTGCTGCTGACCTCCGGAAAGATTGCTGATCTGCCGGTCGCCAAGGCCGAGCATGCCCACCCGCTGAAGCGCCTGCCGGGCGATTTCGCGATCCCGCCGGCCCACGCGCCTCCACCAGGGCACGCGCCCGAATCGCCCCATCAGCACGACGTCCATCGCCGTCACGGGAAAGGTCCAGTCCACGCTTTCGCGCTGCGGGACATAGGCCACGCGCGTCCGCATCCGCTCAATGGGTGCCCCGAAGACCTGTACCCACCCGCTGGAGACCGGAATCAGCCCCATGACGGCTTTGATCAGCGTGCTTTTGCCGGCGCCGTTGGGGCCGATGATGCCCACCAGCTTTCCCGTGGGAACCGCCAGGTCAACGTTCCACAGCACCGGGCGGCGATGGTAGCTGACCGTCAAATCATGCACTTCCAGGGCGGGGGCTGTCGGGGGGATTGATTCCATGGTTGAGGTTCATGATGCGCCAGCCGGCACAGGATGAGCCGTCGAAGCGGGTTGCAGCATGCTCGAACCGGGCCTCGAACGCTTCAAGACACCCCGAAAGTCCCCGGGATGGGCACGCGGCTTACAGGAATCACCGTTCATCGCAGCGCGTTGACAATCAGGTCCACGTTATACCGCATCATGCCGGCGTAGGTCTCGACGGCATAGCCCGGACGCTCGCCTGGCGCGCCCAAGGCATCGCTGTACAGTTCGCCACCGATCTTCACGTCAACGCCGCGCGCCTTGCAGTCGGCCTGCACCCGCAGGATCGTATCGTGCGGCACCGAGCTCTCGACGAAAATGGCGGGAATGCGGTGCTGCACGATGTAATCGACGGCCGCGGCGATGTTGGTCAGGCCGGCTTGAGTTTCCGTGCTGATGCCCTGAAGCCCTCGCACTTCAATTTCATAGGCTGCGCCGAAGTAGTTGAACGCATCGTGGCTGGTGATGAGCACACGACGATCCCGTGGAATCGTGGCGATCTTGCGGGCGATCTCCGCATCGAGTGTGGCCAGTTCGGCCTGAACGGTTTTCAACGCCGATTCATACGTCGAGGCATTGGCCGGGTCGGCACGGATCAACTCCATGGCGATGGTTTGCGCGGCTTGCGCCCAGAGGGTGGGATCAAACCAGACATGAGGGTCGTAGGCGCCGCCTTGGTTTTGCTCCCAGGGCAGCAGGCGGTCGATCGAAATGTCGCGCGTGACAGCAAAGGCGCGATCGGCCAGCTTCTGCTCCAGCAGCTCGATCATCTTTCCTTCCAGGTGCAGGCCGTTGTAGAAGATGAGCTGCGCGCGGGCGATGGCTCCCATGTCGGCGGTTGAGGGCTTGAACGAGTGGGGATCGACTCCCGGGGGCATGAGCACGGTAAGCCGGATATGCTGCTGGCCGATACGTTGCACGAGATCACCGATCATGGTGGTGGTGGCGACGACGGTGAGTCTGCCGTCGGAGGGCGCCTCGGCCGGTCGATCGCACCCGCAGGCGCTGATGAGCCCCACAAGCCATCCGATGGCCAGAATCGACCATCGGACGCCGGTTGCCGGCCGGCGCGGTTCACACCACTGGGGATTTTTCCTGTTCACACACACAATTTTGATCAGTCAAAATCATGTTTATGGTTGATCGAGAATTTGTCAAGCCATGGCTCAAGATG
>JAVQWE010000194.1:0-5638 GCA_033579175.1 Phycisphaerales bacterium
AGCACCGAACGCGAAAGGTTGGAGTGCTCGATCCGGTCCTTGTCGCAGATCAGCACATTGCCCACACCCAGCAGCGCCAGATTCTTGATGATCTCATTGCCCAGAGCGCCGGCGCCGATCACCACCACTTTCGCCGCGCCAAGCTTCTGCTGATCCCACCACCCGATCAGCCGGAAACGCGCGAATCGGTCTTCTTCCAGTTCCAGTCGCAGAGGTTCGGTCATAGCGTGCCCGGGGGTCGCGCCCGAACGGTTGGAGACTGTATCGCGGAATTCCTTCCGATTGTCCACCCGAAGCAGAAGCCCCGCCCTCCCCTCCCCCGCCGCCGTCACACCGACGCGCTGCACTGTGGAGTCTCGGGCGTACAATCCGTCGATGCCGCTCAAACGCCCGTTGCTCGTGATCGCGACCGTGGTGTTTTCGGTCGGGGGGCTCCTGTGGCTGTTCTGGCCGAATCCGCTCCCCCGACCGAGAGAGGAACTGCGCGTCTTCCACCCCCGGGGATATTCGATCATCCGGCCGCCCGAGTTCTCCGTCGACGTGCGCGAGAGCGGCATCGGCGACAAGGCCGACGGAATCTACCTCGCGCATTCGCGCCATCGCAACCCGCCCCCGAGGCTTTCGGTGGAACGGTTCGCAGGGGAGCCGGACTTCCAGAAGCTCGCCGACCGCGGCTTCACTCAGACCGGCACGTTCCAGGGCCGTGAAGCGCGGGTGATGATCGGCCCGAGCGGCCGGCCCCCCGTGCAGGTCTGGAATCACCGGATCGTCGTGCAGATCGACGGCGACTGGTTCGAGATTGCGGTCACCGACCCCCGGTATTTTGAACTCGATCGCAGCGGGTGGCGCGCGTACGTGGAGTCGTTCCGTTACGAGCCGCGCGCCACCACGGCGCCCGGGGGCAGGTGATGGATCAGGTACGCGCCTGAAACGGGCATTGGCGCGGTATATTTCCGAGAGCCAACGCATGAATCCCGATCTGCCCTATCCCTCCCGTCGGCAACCGGTGCTGGCCGACAACGTCGTGGCCACCAGCCAGCCCCTTGCGACCAGCGCAGGCTTGCGCATGCTGGCTGCGGGGGGAAACGCGATCGACGCGGCAGTATCGGCGGCGATCGCGCTGACCGTCGTCGAGCCAACCAGCAACGGGATCGGGGGCGACCTCTTTGCCATTGTCTGGGACGGACACAACCTGCACGGGATCAATTCCAGCGGGCGTTCGCCGGCAGCCTGGACCCGCGATCGTTTCGAGGGCATGGAGTCGATGCCCTCCCGGGGTTGGATGAGCGTGACGGTTCCCGGCGCCCCTGCCGGCTGGGTGGAGCTTTCCCGTCGGTTCGGCCGGCTGCCTCTGGCGCGCTTGTTCGAGCCGGCGATCGCATACGCGCGTGAGGGGTTTCCCGTCTCGCCGATCACCGCGCGAGCATGGCAGCGGAGCGTGGAACGACTTGGCGACTTTCCCGATTTCCTGCGGACCTTCGCCCCGGAAGGACGCGCGCCGCGCGCGGGAGAGCGGTTTGCCTCCGAGGCTCACGCGCAGACCCTGCGGGAGATTGCCACGTCCGGGGGTGAATCGTTCTACAACGGGCCACTGGCAAGGAAGATCGCTCAACACTCCGAAAACTCCGGTGGCCTGCTCACCGTGGATGATCTCCAAGAACATCGCTGTGAGGACTCCGGAACGCTTTCCATCAGCTACCGCGGATTTCGGCTGCACGAAATTCCCCCCAATGGTCAGGGAATCGCCGCGTTGATCGCATTGGGGATTCTTGCTCACTTTCCGCTGGAGCGGCTCGACGTGGACTGCCCCGACTGCGTGCACCTGCAGATCGAGGCGATGAAGCTCGCGTTTGCCGACACCCGTCGATTCGTCGCCGACCCGAAATGGATGGACATCGATCCACTGGACCTGCTGGAACCGGGTTATCTGGCCGGCCGTGCCGCCTTGATTGACCCCAAGCGCGCCGGCGACCCTCCAGCAGGCCACCCCGATCGCGGGGGCACCGTCTGCCTCAGCGCCGCCGATGCTGAAGGTCGGATGATATCACTGATCCAGTCAAATTATCTGGGGTTCGGAAGCGGAATTGTCATCCCGGGCACTGGAATCGCGATGCAGAACCGCGGTCATGGCTTTGTCCTGACGCGGGGACACCCCAATGAGGTCGGCCCGCGGAAGCGTCCTTTTCACACGATCATCCCGGGTTTTGTCACTCATCAGGGCAAACCGTGGATGAGCTTCGGCCTGATGGGTGGCCACATGCAACCGCAAGGGCACGTGCAGATGGTGGTGCGCTGCGTCGACTTCGGACAGAACCCGCAGGCCGCCAGCGACGCGCCCCGATGGCAGGTCGTTCAGGGACGCAAGGTTCTGCTGGAGCACGGTTGGCCGCCCGGGGTCGTTGAGGAGCTTCAGGCACGCGGGCATGAGGTCGTGCTGGCCGACGCAACCGAGTTCGGTGGGGCGCAGCTCATCCAGCGCCTTCCCGCCGGCGGTTACGTCGCCGCCAGCGACCACCGCAAGGACGGACATGCCGCCGGGTTCTAGCGGCCGTCCGCTCGGCTCACCACGTGCGCAAGTAACGACCCCGATGGCGCGCGCTCAGGCGGCTGGTGAGACTGTGGTTCCCGTCGGCAGCGTTGCATCAATCCCTTGCTCGGCCCCGAGGTGAAACCAGTTGAACTGGCTCTGGAAGGCATCCACCGCGAGCAGCGCTTCGGACAGCGTGATCGCAAGGGCGAATGCGATCAGCAGCGTCCACCGCAGCCCTTGCAGCCGTAGCGTGGCCAGCAGCCAGTCCATCCCCAGAACGAACATGAGCAACAGCGGAACCGCCGCGCCGAAAATCAGTCGTCCGGAGCTGAAAAACGGCCATTCCCGGGATGGATAGACCCCTTGCCCGAAATCAAAGGAAACAGAGAAGGCTGCGAGCAAACCGACATGCAGCAGGTAGATGCCGAGGCAGATCACCACAAGGAACGGTTCGCGCCGGGCGCAGCGCGCCACGAAAGCCAGCAGGAACACAGCCGTCGAGGCGACGAAGAGGATGTCGCCGGCGCGGGTGGCCATCCGCTGACCCAGCCACACAATCTCCCCCCGCCAGAAAGTACGAGTCAGCTCGGCCCAGAAGCCGGCAGCTCCCGCGGGTGAAAACAGCGGGTGACGCAGCGATTCGACGATGGACAACGGAGTCATTCCCATCATGCGGTTCCGCTCGGCGGCGCCGGTGAAGTCGCCGGTCAGAAAATAATTGCGAGCCATCCAGCCAGCTACCGGCGCGATCGCCAGCAACAGCATGACTACCACCCGACCCGCGCGCTTCCGTCCCTCTTCCTCGCGAAAGAGGCCGGCAACCGCTGCCAAAGTCAGCACCAGCAGCACGGGCGCGTTGCTCACCTTGGCGAGGAACGCGCCGGCGGCACAGAGGCCGGCACTGGCGGTCAGCCAGGGGCCGGGCACGGGCGAAAGGTGCCATCGCAACAGCAGACTGTACGCCAGCGTGGCCATCATCGCGGCCAGAACATCGTTGTTGACCAGATAGAACACGTCCTGCGGCAGCACCGCCAGCAGGAAGGGCACCGCCGTTGCCGCAAAATGCCCCTCGCCCAGCAGCCTTGTCGCGATTCGGCCGCTCAGCCAGATCATCAGCGCGTAGGCCACCGCGTTGGGCCATCGCAACCAATACAGCAGCGATCCACTCTCGATGCCGAGGAGTTTTCCGATCCGGTACCACCCCCCGGCCAGCGCGTAGTAGAGCGGTGGCTGGAAGGATTCATGATTCATTTGCCGTGAAAGCCGCGCGATCTCCGACGCGACAATTTCCCGACGCAGGTCCTCCGGAAGCCGCCAGACCGGCGGGGGAATCTGCCCCCAGGGCAGCCCTTCCGGAGCCGACAGATACTCCAGAGTGCCATACAGCGCAATCAGTTCGGCCGCCTCCTGGCAGATCGGTTCCACCCCACGGGGCGGATTGCCAGTGGCATAGCGGATAATGAGATCGACGTGTTCCTGTTCATCGATGTTGCTGAAGAACGGGAAGGCCGCCGAATACACCAGAACCCGCACTCCACCGAGCAGGCAGCAGAACAGGATGATCCAAGGGATCTTCCGGGCTGTGACGTGATCGCCGGGGGAGTCGGGAGCGCGCGGGCTGTCGCTGCGGGACATCGATCCAGCAGCGTCATCAAACTGCCGGCCGGGTCAAGCCCTGCCCGGCTCTGCCGATCGGTTCCGGCATCGCCAATATTCGAGGAATGCCCGGGCTGATGCCGCGCCCATGTAGCGCGTGAGGATGGAAGGATCAATCTGCGCCAGATCCACCAGCATGAGCCCGTCAAGCACCTCGCCGAACTCCGGATCAACATTGAAGCCCAGAAGTCTTGCGTTCAGACGAAGATATTGACGCAGCAGCACCGGCATCGAGGCGCGGTCGGATTCGATTTCGGCCAGCAACTCGTCCACCTCTTCCACGCTTTCCACCGCTGCGGACGACAATTCAAGCTCAATCTGACGGAAATTGCCTATCCTGGGCGGGTTGCGCGCTTTGACCAGTTTGCACAGCTCGCCGGGCGCGTTGTGCTTGCCAAGGAACCGCATCAGCAGAAGCTTGCTCAGCGACTGGTAACGATTGCTGATGCTTACCGGCCCGAGGAGCATCCGGTAACGGGGATGAGCTGACACGAAGCTGCCGATTCCCCGCCAAAGCAGCAGCAGCGGCGCATAATCGCGTTGACATTCCGGGCGGACGAAGCTTCGCCCCAGCTCGATTGCCGGACCGATCCGATCCAGCAGCGTTGGCTCGAATCTGAAAAGCGTCGACGTGTACAGCCCACAGATCCCCCGACGGATGAGAATTTCGTCGGTCAGCCCCATTCTGTAGGCGCCAACCAGTTGCCGGCGCGCCCGATGCCAGAGGAACAGATGCAGATAATCCGCGTCGAAGCGGTCCAGGTCCCGCTCCCGTCCCGTGCCTTCACCGGCCGCCCGGAACGTCAGCTCACGCAACCGCCCGATCTCACGGAGGATGAACGGGATTTCCTCCGCTGATGCCTGATACACGGCCAGATCTCCCGATTGCACCAGCTGCCGCACTTCCGGCAGCGCGGAAATCTCGCGTTCCAGATCGTCGGTACGCTCGGGAGAGACGATCGGTCGAAGCAATGCCGGTCGGCGAACGGCGGCCGGTCCGTTCACACCGGTCAGGCGCGAAGCAAGCAGATACGTTCGAAGGCGCACGTGGGAGCACAGCGCCTCGGCCGAACGGAACCGCGCGGCCCGATGCGGTGCAATCGCCCTTCCCACGCAGGCGCGCACCGTGCTGTGCCGCCGGCGCTGCAGCTCCCGCGCCAGCAGAATCGTGCGAAGCCCGGGATGCACCAGGCCGGCCAACTGGAACACCATCGAATTGCGTCCGTCAAAATAGACCGGCACGATGGCCGCGCCGGCCGAACGTGCCAGTCGCGCAAAAGAACAATTCCACTTCGGATCGACCACGACTCTGCGCCCGGGCTCGAGGTGGGCGACTTCACCGGCGGGAAACATCGCCAGGCAATGACCCTCTTTGAGCCATTGCAGCGCGGCTTTCATCGGACTGAAGTTGCGCGCCGGCGCCTCAGGGGAGCCGAAATTATCGACGAGGAA
>JAVQWE010000195.1:0-5634 GCA_033579175.1 Phycisphaerales bacterium
AATGACCACCCCGCGCCGGGCGATGCGATCGGCAGCGGTGATGACTTTTGCCGCGTCCGAATCGTCCAGGTGGTGCAGGAACATCGAGCACAGGACGTAATCAAAGCTGCCGGTGGCGAACGGCAGGGCCAGCGCGTCGGCCTGGACGAACGACAGGCGGTTTTCCAGACCGGCGGAACGCTCCCGCGCGATCTGCAAGGTCAACGGGTGCCGATCCACAGCAACCACGCGCAGGTTGACTCCAGCCCGATCCGCCCAGGAAAGAATCGCCCGCGGCACGTCGCCAGAGCCGGTGGCGATATCAAGGATCATGACCGGCAGCGTCTCCCCCGCCGTCACTGAACCCCCGCCGCCGAATAGGTCAGTTGCCGCGATCGGCCGGTTGCCAGCACCACCGTCGGGCGACCGGGCGAGCTCATGCCGCAGCAGCATCCGGCGGAGGTGGCTCAGCGTCGCGCGAGTGTACCCGAGTCGATGGTTGATTTGCTCGATAAAACGAAGGCTTTTGCGCAGGTCGTCGATCCCGACGCTGGGAGAATCCATCCATTCCGCGGCGCGCTGGCGTTGCTTCATCGAATCATCGATGGTCGGTGAGCCGCTGGGAGTGCGTTGCCGGCCTCAGGGAAGGTCCGCAGCGAGCGGTGCCGGAAGCCTCCCAGCTTACGCATTTGCCGGCCGAGGGCGGTTCTCAGGTCAGTTTTTCGCGAGGGCTGCCCGCAAGGCATGGCAAATGACCCCGACGGGATTCGAACCCGTGTCGCGGCCTTGAAAGGGCCGTGTCCTAGGCCTCTAGACGACGGGGCCGGCCTGCCCGACATCCTGGGACGGGCGGGGCAGTCAATATCCACAGAATCGAGATTGCGTCAATCCTCGCGGTACTGCCGCTTGGGGGCCGCGAGCCTCCGTCCCGTGGGTCGATTCCGGGTGTACGAGGTTCGATTGCAGGTTCCTCTTCAGGTCGGCTCCAGCCTTCCGAACGGCACCACTTGTGAACAACTTTTACCCCCCGTAAGTGCCTGATCGGGCGAGGGGCGATGACTTGCGCAGCTCACGAAAGCGTGCCCGGAGGGTGGCCCGCCGACTGCCATTTTGGCGGCAACAGGGTGATAGCCCCCGGCCGATTTGGCTTTGCGGGGGATTCGGCCTACAACAGCAATCTTCTGGCAAGCGACGATTTGCGATGATCCGCTTTTTCAAGTTCCGTCAGGATTTGTTCGGCCCTCAGCCGGCCCGCGAGGTGTATGTAAAGCGTCCGGCCGGGCGCGGCTGGCCGGAGGAGTGCCCGCCAATCCGCGCGGCCAATGGGTTCGGATACGACATTCTGGCGAATTTTGAGGTCACGTTCATTCGCGCCCGACGGGGCTGGCGGGTGGAGCCGGATATCGTCATCGATTCTGATTTCGATTACGTCGCTTCCGAGGGTGCGGCCGGCGCTCCCCTCCGTCAGCAATACGCCTGGTTCTGGCAGAAGGGGCAGAAGCTGCCGCATCCGATTTCCGACAACGTTTACCCTGCGATCGCCAATCAGGTGAAGATTTCGAGCTTCCTCTTTCTGAAAACCGATCCGAACGAGTTGCTCCTGGTGACCGATATTCCCAATCTTCCACGCAGCTTCCGGGTCACCTCGGCATTGATCGACACCGACTGGTATCCGGCGAGCTACCCATGGCACGCCGTCATCGAACTCAGTCGCGACGCGCGTCGCGTGAAAATCTCCCGCGGTGAACCGATCTGCCGGCTGATCCCCGTGCGCCGAGATACGTATTTCGCGCAAGCAATGAGCCCCGACGAGTTTGATGCGTTTTTCGCTCGCGGGCAGCAATGGCTGGCGACTCATGGCAAGTTTGAGCATGAGATGGCCACTCAGGGAGTGGCCGACATCACCCGCACGTATGTGCGACAGCAGGTGAAAAGCCGGTTCCTGGTGCTGGAGTGACTTTGCCGGATGGGGAACTACAATCCCCGACATCGGGCGGCTTCGATCGGTTCAAGCAGGAAGGACAGATTTCCATGACTCAATTCAACCCCCCGCCGGGCAACGTGCCCCCGGGGTTCAGCGCGCCGCCAAGATATCCCGGACACGCAGGCCATGGGCCACCGGCCTACCCGACGACCAGCGTGGCGGCGATCGTGAGCCTCATTTGCGGGATTCTGGGGTGCTTCATTCTTCCGGCGATCATCGCGATTATCGCGGGGATCGTTGGAATCGCCGCCACCAGCAATCCGAATGTCAGAGGCCGGGGGATGGCCATCGCAGGATTGGTCCTGGGGCTGATTTTCGGGGCGATCGGCGTGTTGGGGGGCTATTCCATCTACTGGGGCGTCGGCAAGCTGAAGGAAGTCGCCAGCCAGCAGATGCAGCCGTTCGTGAACGCGATCGTCGATGGCGACTTCACCAAAGCCGCCGAGTATACCAGCATGTCTCCTGAGGAACTGGAGAGCCTCCGCCAGCAGATGCGCGACTGGGGCAGGGTCAGCTCCGTCGCCGTCAGCGGGTTCGACGCCAGGAAGGTGGACGGCCGCGATACGCTCGCCCTCAACGGAACCGCCACCTTCAGCCGGGGGGGAGACCGAAAGTTCACCGTGATGCTGGACGACGGCGGCGCCGGGAAGTTGAGAATCGTCAAAATCGAGTTCGAACCGAGCCAGTAATTCACCGGTCTGGTGTCTGCCGGGGGTTTGATCGGGAAAATGCGATTTTCTGACGACGCGATGCGTAGAAAACTGCTCCTGCAGCGGAGGGACAGGCCGGAATTGTGCTGGCGCATGCCCTCGATCGGTCAGGGTACCTGATGGTCGGTGGTTGGAGGCTGCTCATCGATCAGCCAAAACCGCGGAGCGGGGCGCTTCAGACGCGCAATTCGGCCCCCAACGACGCTTTGGCCGCAGCGACAAGACGGTTTACGGCATTGTCCACACTCTCGCTGGTGAGGGTCGCCGTGGGGGAGCGGAAGATCAAACTGATCGTCACACTCTTCTGACCGGCTTGAAGGGGCTTGCCGCGGTAGGTCGTGACGAATTCCACATCTTCCAGAGATTCCAATTGTTGAGTTTCGATCAGGTTGTGGATGGCGCTGTACGGCAGGTGTTCCGGGACAATCAGCGAGAGGTCCCTCCGCACGGCCGGGAACTTCGGCAGCGGGACCAACTGCGGCACGTGCTGTGTGCCGGCAATCAGAGCCGCAAGCTCCAGCTCAGCCGCGGCGACGGTCTGACGGAGATCGAGCCGCGCAGCGATTCTGCGATCCACCATCCCGATAGTGCCGATCGGCTGTCCGTTCCAGCGGATGCTGCCGGCCGCACCGGCGCTGTATCCGGCTACCTCGGCCGGTACCACCTCCATCCGCTTGCGGGCATCGAGCGCGCTGAGCACGGCTTCCACCGCGCCGCGCAGCGTGCGGAAATCGACGGCACCCGCAATTCCCAGCCGGCGGCGCTCGTCGATCGAGCCATCGTTCTTGTGCCAGAAGGTGCTGCCGATCTCAAAGAATCGCGCCTGCTCGATCCCGTTGCTTTCGTTGCGGCGGATCGCCTCCAGCAGGCCGGGCAACAGGCTGGGGCGGAGCTTGCTGTCAGTTTTGCGCGTCATCGGATCGGCCTGACAGAGCCTTACTCCCGCTGGAGCGAAAAGTTCGCCCAATCCGTCGGTGGCAAAGCTGAAGGTGATGGCTTCGAAAAACCCGGCACCGATGAGGCTCTGGCGGATTTTTTCCTCCGACGCGTGATCCGGTTCGGGAGGGGCGAGCTTGATCTCGATGCGCTGACGCACAGGAATGTGCTGGTAGCCGATGACTCTTGCCACTTCCTCCACCAGATCAATCTCCATGGACAGATCAAGACGACAGCTCGGGATGGAACAGGTGATCTCATCGCCGGCCAGCCTTGGGTGCAGACCGAGGCGCCCGAGCGCCTCGACCGCACGCGATGGTTCGATTTCGATTCCCAGAACCTTCCGCAGGGTAGCAAGCCGCAGGACAAGCACCAGCGGCGCGGCGGCGGCCGAACCGGTTTCCGCCAGACCGGCCAGAATCTCGCCCCCGGCAGTTTCTGCGATGAGCTGGGCACAACGGGCGGCGGCGAGGGGTGCAAGGGAAGGGTCGATGCCGCGTTCGAAGCGGTAGGCGGCGTCGCTTCTGATTCCCAGGCGGCGGCCGGTCCGCCGGACCGTCAGAGCCTCAAATCGCGCTGACTCCAGCAGCACGTTGCGCGTCAGGGCGCCGACTTCGCTGTCCAGCCCTCCCATGATTCCTGCCAGCGCCACCGGCCGGCTTTCATCGCAGATACACAGCATTTCCCCATCGAGCGGCCGCCGATGCCCATCCAACGTCACCAGCGATTCCCCCGGGCGCGCCGCGCGCACCACAATGCGCCCGCCAGCAAGCTTGTCGAAATCGAAGGCATGCAACGGCTGGCCCAGCTCGAACATGACGTAATTCGTGCAGTCGACGACATTGTTGATGCTGCGCAATCCGACAGCCTCCAGCCTTCGGGTCATCCAGCCGGGGGAAGGCCCGACGGTCACACCCCGAATGATGCGCGCACCGTAATACGGGCACCGCGCGGTGTCTTCGATGGTTACGGAAGTGACTGCGTCGGCGCGGGTGGATGACTCCGGAAAAGCGGGCGACGGCGGGCGAAGCTCGCGCGGCAGCAGGGCCGACAGTTCCCGGGCGACTCCCAGATGAGACAGGCAATCGCCGCGGTTGCTGGTGACTTCCACTTCCAGGACGGTGTCGTCGCCGAGGGCTTCGATTCCCTCAACCGGCAGACCGCCAAACGTCAGCACCTCGGCAAATTCTGCCGGGTCGGCCGGTCCGGGGAGGTAGTCCGAGAGCCAGTTGAGGCTGATCTTCATCGTCTTGGCAATGTAGTGACGCAGGCTTTCAACGCAAATCCGCGATCGTGGGCCAAGCTCCGGCCTTTTCCGGAACGCTCAAATCCGCCGAGGCGCAATTTGTGCCTGCTCGAAGGTTAAAGTTTGCGCGGCGGCTGTGCCGAACATATCCGCGAAAGGCATGCCCGCGCTGTTCAGGCGTGCCGGCCGGCAACGGATTGTCGGCGTCGAGCCGTTCAGCAACAAGGAGGTTGACCTGCCCCACAGCACATGCATCAGTTTCCGTGGCGGAGCCGCGGTCCACAGCAGCAGCCCGCGCAACTGGCTTCAGGAACAAACCCGACCGGCGGAACGGGACTCCGCCTTAACGCTCCATCACGGAGGATGCTATGAGCCGAATCAATTCCAACATTCAGTCTCTTCAGGCGATCAATCGCCTCGGACGCAATAACAACGAACTGTCGACCCGCCTGGAACGCCTGGCCAGCGGTCTGAAGATCAACCGTGGCAAAGACGACCCGGCCGGTCTGATCGGCAGCGAGACGCTTCGCAGCGAAATCGAAGGAATCCGTCAGGCGATCGACAACACCAGCCGTGCCAACAATGTGATCAACACCGCCGAAGGCTCGCTGATTGAGGTTTCGGCGTTGCTGCTGGAACTGCAAAGCCTCACGCTCGAGGCGGCCAACTCCGGGGCGCTCAGCCCGCAGGAAGTGGCGGCGAATCAGCTCCAGGTCGACTCGATCCTCAACTCCATCAACCGCATCAGCAACACCACCCAGTTCAACGGGATCAAGCTG
>JAVQWE010000196.1:0-5634 GCA_033579175.1 Phycisphaerales bacterium
TGATTTCCGCCGCACGCTGCGGCTGGCTTTCGATCCACTCGGGATTCGCAAACATCTGATTGATCTCACGGAGCCGTTCAAAATCGACTTCCCACTCGGTGGTTACGGCCTGTTCAACGATGTTCTCAAGGCTTTCCTGCAATGCTTTGACCTTCTCCTGCTGCAGGTTCACCCGCTGCGTCATCTGGTCATACCGCTTGCGCTGGGCCTGCACGTCGGGATGATCCGACGGCAGGTTCTGCAGGTTCTCTGATGCGTTGCTGAGGGACCGCCGGCAGCGGTCGACGGTGCTCTGAAGCGTTTCAACATCGCGGATTTGAACGGTGGGATCCCCCTCCCTCATGCCCGCCAGCCGTTCCTCGATCGCCGCAGCCAGCCCCTCAACCTCATTGAGGTGGAAAACTGCGTCCTTCAGCACCCGATCGTGAGGGTATCCCAACCGCTGGTGCTGAGCCAACGCGGCATGGGCGCAGCAAAAGCACACAAAGCCGATGTAGATTACCGATTGAACAGGCATGGATTGGCTCCCGAGGAAGAATTGTCGTGGCACGCGTCATTGGATTATCGCGTGGAGCGGTGGCTGGGGCAATGATGCCATCGTGCGCAGGTGCAGAGCAGACAAGGACTTCCGGGAAGGTTAAGATTCTGTTAAGATCCGGTCAAGGTCTCGCTGATGCTGCAGAACCTGGATCATGTCGTCACCGAGTGGGTCCTTTCCCTGGGCTGGCCTCTGGACGGATTACTGCGGATTCTCGCCGCGGCGGTGGCCGGGGGCTTGGTGGGGCTGGAACGGGAATTGCGTGGTCGGCAGGCGGGCTTCCGCACCTACCTGCTGGTGTGTATGGGCAGCGCGATCGTGATGGTGGTTTCCACGCGGTTTGCCTCGTTCCCGTTCAATCCCCCCGCGTTGACCAGCATCAACGTCGATCCGGCAAGAATTGCCTATGGGGTGATGACTGGCATCGGGTTTCTGGGAGCCGGCGTGATCGTTCACGGCAAGGGCAGCGTCCGAGGGCTGACCACCGCCGCCGGAATCTGGTGCATCGCCGGCGTGGGGCTGGCGCTGGGCTTCGGGCTGGTGGTGTTCGGGATGCTCTCTGCAATCCTGATCGTCTTTGCGTTGTGGGTGCTGGATTATGTCGAAGAGGCGTTACCGAAGGTGCGGTATCGGACGGTGACGATCCGCACCCTGTGGCGTCCGAACTGCATTTCCGACTGTGTCCGCCGATTCAAGCAGGCGGGGTTCAAGATTATTGACGTCCGCTTCGACCGGAACGAAAATCTGACGTCGGTAGATGTGCACATGCACATCTGCTTTCTGAACATCGAACAGTACATCAATTTCGAGCGGGAGATGGAGGGGGATACGGTGTATCAGTTGATGGCTACCCGCGAGTTGTGATTCAGCCGCAGCCATTTCTGGTGAGTTGTTGCCGTGCTGACGCTTCTGGTCATCCAAGGCCCCGATAAGGGTCGTCGATTTGAGTTGCCCGACGCCACCGCGCTGATCGGAAGGGACTCCCGCCAACTGCCGCTGGACGACAACACCGTCTCCCGTCGGCATGCCGAACTGCATCCGCTGGAGGATGGCTGGATCGTCAAGGACCTGGGGTCTTCCAACGGAACCTATGTGAACGGCCAGCGGGTGATCAGCACCCACCAGCTCAAGCCGGGAGACCAGATCCGGGTCGGTCGTTCCCTGCTGGTGTTCGGCGCGCAACCGGGGATCGCCCGCGGCAGCGGCGGCGCCGTGAAACTGGCCGGCGAGGAATCGGGCATGGACTCGTCGATCATGCATTCGATTCAGTCGAATGAAGATTCGATGGTCCTGGCGGTTCCGGAGCCGGCGGCGGCGGCGATGGCCAATCTGAAGGTGCTGTATCGACTCGGGGCGGCTCTGGGAAGCAACTTCAATGAGCAGCAGGTGCTCGAGGTGGTCATGGACCTGATTCTCGAGCATATCAAGGCCGAGCGCGGCATCATCCTGATGCTCAACCGCAGCGGCGAGCTGGAACCGAAGGTGGTCCGCGTGCCCGAGGAAGAATCCCGCGGCGATCCGGGGGGAAGCAAGTCGGGGCTGAAGATCCACGCCAGCCGGACCATCATCAGTCATGTGCTGCAGACCGGAGAAGGCGTTCTCTCCAGCAACGCCATGACCGACAAGCGCTTCAGCAAAAGCAAGAGCGTGCAGAATCTCGGCATCCGCTCGTCGCTGTGCGTGCCGATCAAGGCCCGGCGGCTGGATGCGCGGGTGGGCGAGAAGGGCGCAACCGACAAAAGCGCTACCGACGAGATTCTCGGCGTGATCTACATCGATTCATCGGTCAAGAATTTCACCTACTCGCCCGATCAGCTCCGCCTGCTCAGCGCCATCGGATTCCAGGCGGGACTGGCGATCCAGAATGCAAAACTCTACGCGGCCCAGTTGCAGGCCGAGCGCATGGCCGCGATCGGCGAAACCGTGGCAGCGCTGTCGCACTCGATCAAGAACATCCTTCAGGCGCTGCGCGGCGGGGCAGACGTGGTGGAAATGGGTATTCGCTCCAACAACGTTACGCAGCTTGCCAAGGGCTGGCGGGTGGTCGATCGCAACCTCGAGAAAATCTACAACCTCACCATGAACCTTCTGGCCTACAGCAAGGAACGCCGGCCGCAACTGGAACTGGTGAATCTCAAGCAACTGGTGGATGAATGCCTGGAGCTGATCGCACCCATGGCCAACGAACGGGGGGTCATGTGCGTGGCCGACGTCGATCGCGACATGCCCGCGGTGCCGCTCGACCCCGACGGCATTCATCAGGTGCTGATTAATCTGCTGAGCAACGCCGTGGACGCAACCGAGCCCGGCCACGGTCTGATCCGCGTCGTCTGCCGCTACGAGCCGGAAAACCGCGTGACCGTCATTGAAGTGATCGACAACGGCAGCGGCATCAGCCCCAGCATGCGCAATCACCTGTTCGAACTGTTCCACAGCACCAAGGGAAACAAGGGAACCGGCATCGGCCTGGCGGTGACCAAGAAGATCGTGGAGGAACACGACGGCTCCATCAGCGTCAAATCGGCTCCCGGAGAGGGTACGACCTTCACGATCCGCTTGCCGACGAACCCTCAGGCAGCCTTGGACCCCTCCACCACGCACGGCCCGGGGGTGCGGTAAGGGCAACACAACCCCGAAACGCTCCGAGAAGAGCGGTTTGTCAGCGGCCGTTGATGATGCCAAGCGGTTTCCCGGGGGCAGGCGGACAGGCGCGGAAGGCATCCGGTTCAGCACCAGCGCAGGGCCTGATGCGGTTTTTCGATGTGTCTCAACGCGGCGTCGTCCAGCGGGGGACAATTCCGCGGCTCCCCGTGCAAGCAAACGCTCGCATTCCCCATAATCCCTTATTGACAAACAATTTACGGAATTCCCGGGTTGCGCTGACGCGCCGGCTGACTGCGGAGCGGTGGCGCCCATGTCGCCTGCGCCCTTTATAGCTGCCAGGGGTTTTCCGGGAATCTGAGTCGATCGCGCGAAGGACCGATCATGATCGATTCTGGCAGCCGGTTCACACCGCTCGCGGGGGGATCGATCGTTGGTCGATCGCTCAGCTGGGTGCGTGCTTTGGGGGGTTGATGTGTTCCTTGGTTGTGATCCGCGGTCGCTTGCCGTAGCGGGTGCCCTCGCCGGTATCCTCGGTTTTGTAACCCGAAAGCGGGGTGACCAGCTTTCCGGTCTTGACCGTGCTGTCCTCCACAGGATGGGGTGACCGCCACCAGGGTTTGCGCGTGCCTTCCAGCACCAGCCGCAGCGCGTCTTCCGGGGTATCGACGATCCGGAAAATCTCGATATCTCCAGCGTCAATAAATCCCGGGATAAGGGTTTGGCGCATCCAGTTCACCAAGCCGTTCCAGAACGGCGTGCCGTAAAGAATGACGGGAATCGGATCAATCTTGGTCGTCTGGATGAGAGTCATCGTTTCGAAGAATTCATCGAGCGTGCCGAATCCGCCGGGAAAGATGATGAACGCATCGGCGTATTTCACGAACATCACCTTCCGCGCGTAAAAGTAGTGAAAGTCGAGGCTGATCGTCTGATAGCGATTCGATTCCTGCTCATGAGGAAGCGAGATGTTCAGCCCGATGCTCTCGCCCCCCGCTTCGAATGCCCCTTTGTTTCCGGCTTCCATGATGCCCGGCCCCCCACCGGTAATGATGGCGAACCCGTTCTGCGACAAGAGGCGCGCGGTAAGCTCGGCGGCGGCGTAGAAGGGGTCGTCGGGGGGGGTTCTGGCGGAACCGAACAAGGACACCGCCGGGCCGATTCGGGCCATCACCTCGAATCCTTCGACGAACTCGGACATGATCCGGAAGATGCGCCACGAATCGCGACCGTCGGCGGCCTGCTTCTGGAGCATGGTGTTGGAACGTTTGCGTCGCATGGTTATATAATTTCCTCCATGCCCTCGGGCGAGATTCAGTATATCGTGCAGGTGACGGTGGAACGTGAAATCCAGCCGGATTGGCTCGGTTGGATGCAATCGGAGCACGTCCCGGCGGTGCTTGGCACAGGGTGCTTTTCGTCGGCGGACATCTTCCGGGTGGCCGACCCCCCCGCCGCCGACCGCTCCGACGCTTATGTCATCGTCTACCGGGCAAAGTCCCCAGCCGATCTGCAGCGATATCTGCGGGATTTTGCCCCCGCACTTCGGAAGGAAGTGGTGGATCGATACGGCAGCCGGTTCACGGCAAACCGGCTGGTGCTGGAAAGAGTCTGGACCGCTCCGGAGGGGCAGATTCGTGCGGCTACGGGTGGCTGACGGTGAACCGTCGCGTCACCAGCGGCTCGGTAAGCGGGGTGATTTCAAAGATTCGCACGCCACCGATGTTCGATTGAAACACCCGCAGCCGACCCCGCGCCGCCGAATCCACCTTCGGCCCGGGGACGTCGTTCCGGTCCAGCAACAGCAGCACGGGCATCTCACCCGCTTTCGCCAGAATGATCTTGGCCTCGCCGCTGATGCCCAGGTCCTTGTAACGGGCCGGATTGTCATACGTCCATCCGATGATCGTCACCGCAGCGTCGCTGCGCGCCAGCAAGGGCACGCCGAATGACTTGTTGCTGTAATCGATGAATTCGGCATCGTCCTTACACACGTAGGTTGGCTGGAAGCCCGCGCGCACCAGCCCATCGTAGAGCCGACTGACGGTAAGCCGGTTGGCCCTTTGTTTCTGATACTCCGAGTGAACGAACACCGCCAGGACCACCAGGACCGACGCCGCCGTCGCCAGTCCTGCCAACCCTGCCCACCGGCGCCATGGCAGCTTGACCGGCTCCGGGGAGGAATGTGCCACGGCGGCGCGAACCCGGGCCGCGGTAAAGTCGAGGTTCACGGCGGCTGGCGCGGGAAACTGGCGGGTGAGGCTTCGGTCCATCTGGCGGATCGTCTCCAGTTGCTGCCGGAGGGTTTGCGAGGTGGCCAGGCGGGCCTCCAGCTCCGCCCGGCGATCCGGTGGCAATTGTCCCTCGACGTAAGCGATGAGCTGCTGAAGCTGGTCTTCCTGCATGTTCACGATTTGTCCTGCGACGGCGTCGGCACGACTTTCGGCGCCAGTTGCTCCAGCATGGCCCTGCGTGCCCGAAACACGTGGCTCATG
>JAVQWE010000197.1:0-5625 GCA_033579175.1 Phycisphaerales bacterium
CGGGCGGCAAGCAGAAGAACCCGAAATTCTGGGGTGCCGGCGATTTGCCTCCGATGGGAGCGGATGACCCCAAGAACCCTCTGGGGGAATTCTGGATCGGGCTGACGGGTATCAATGGCTCGGCGGAGGGACGGGACAGCTATGGCATTCACGGCACGATCGAGCCGGAATCCATCGGTCGGGCGATGAGCCTCGGCTGTATCCGACTGGCATCAGGAGACATTGATCTGTTGTACGAGCTGCTGGCAGACGGCAAGAGCAAAGTCTACGTCCGTGAATGAAGGGCTGCAGCCGGGTCAACTCATGACATCGCCGGGACGCGGGATATCCCCCTATTGGCATATGGAGGAATCAGGGATATTCAGGGCCGGGATCGTGCTCGATTCGTTCCCACGCTACCGGTGATGTCACGGCCTTGGACCTCAGCCGCTCGGGAGGGTCTGGGGCTTCCTGCCCGATGGGAGCTCACTTTCCCACGCTGATGCGAATGCGGCTGGTGGGGAAGCGGATAAGATTCGGCTTACCCGCGGAATGACCACCATCGCCCACATTTCCGATTTGCACTTCGGCAGGGTTGATCCGTCGGCCGCCGAGTCGCTGGTGACGGATGTTCAGCAGGTGAGGCCCGACCTCACGGTCATCAGTGGGGACCTGACCCAGCGTGCCCGACGCGCCCAGTTCGCCGCGGCGCGGCAGTTCCTCGAACGACTGCCTTCGCCACAACTGATTGTGCCCGGCAACCATGATGTACCACTATATGATGTGTTGCGCCGCTGGATTTCCCCATTCGGTCGCTTTTACTCCTGCTTTGGAGAAGAAAGGCTGCCGACTTGGACCAACGCCGACGTAATCGTTGTCGGGCTGAATACGGCCTGTCGATTCGCCCCGCGCCTCAGGGGGTTCTGGAAGGACGGAAAAATCCGTCCGGAACAACTGATCGAGCTGCGCCGACGGTTTCCCAGCGATGCCGGGCAGCCCCGTCGAGTTCGGATTCTCGTGGCCCATCATCCCTTCATCGAGCCACCGGGGGGTCATCCGCATGGCATTGTTCACGGCGCCAACGACGCCCTGCGCGAGCTGGAGAGGCTCGGGGTGGATTTGATCCTCGGCGGGCACCTGCACCTTTCCTACGGGGGGGATGTCCGAGAGCAACATCCCCGGATCAGGCGTCCGATTTTCAACCTTCTGGCGGGCAGCGCGACCAGCGTCCGTCGGCGGGAGCCGTTCTTTGCCTACAACATCATTCAAGTCGAACAAGGTCAATGGCGGAGCTACCTCCGCAAGCTCGAAAACGGGCGGTGGCGCTCCGAGGAATCTTTCGCGTCGCCGGCGGCGGGCCCACGGCCGGCTGCAGCACCGCCAGGATGTCACCGCCAGGTGATGAGGGGGTAAATCAGCCGTAGGCCCCCGAGGATGATGAAGAATCCGAGCAGATCGAACAGAATTCCCGCTCGGATCATTCTTCCGATCGGAACCAGCCCCGAGCCGTAAACAATCGCATTGGGAGGGGTGCTTACCGGCAGCATGAAGCCATAACTGGCCCCCAGCACTGCGCCCAAGGCAGGGGGCATCGGATCGACGCCGGCGCTGTGCGCAATCCCGATCACCACCGGGATGATCATTTGCGCGCTGGCCGTGTTACTGGCCGCCTCGCTGATGACGATCGCCAGCCCGATCGACAGTGCGGTGATCGCCCATACGGAACTGACACCACTGCGCGCGGTGACGGCATCGCCCAGAGCCTTGGCCACTCCCGTTTCCATCATTAATCCACCCATCGCCAGGCCCCCGCCGAAGAGGATGATCGTACCCCAGTCGATCCTCACCGCATCGGCCCAGGAAAGGGTGAACCGGGCTTCGCTCAACTTGATCGGTAAAACGAAAAGCAGCACCGCCGCCAGGATTGCCACCGCCGACTCCGGGAGCCTTGCCTTGACCAACGTCTCGGCCGACGATCCGGCAAAACCCGGCAGGGCGAGCACTCCGGGCAGCACCCACAGACTGACGGCCAGCAGGAACACCAGAAGCGTATTTCGCTGCCCGGCAGTCCAGCGACCAAGCTTACGTCGTTCCTCATCGAGATACTGTGCCAGTTCCTCCCCGCCGACGGTCTTCTGAGTCGTCCCCGGATGCAGGGTGAGCAGGATCACAAAGAGAACCCCGAACATGACCGTCAGAAGTGGCACACACAGCAGCATCCAGGTTGCGAAGGAGACATGCACCCCCGTGGCCCGCTCGATCTGTGCGATCCCGATGAGGTTCGGAGGTGAGCCGACGGGCGTGCCGATCCCCCCGATGCTGGCGCCGTAGGCGATCATGAGCATCATCGCCGTGGCGAAGGGCCAGGCGCGGGCATTCATCTCGCCGACGGCCAGGTTCTGCCCTACGCGCAGGCGGTGCAGTGCTCCGAGCATTCCCAAGGCAATCGGCAGCATCATGGCCGTCGTGGCGGTGTTGCTCACCCACATGGAAAGAAACGCCGTAACCGCTCCCATCCCGAAGAGAATTCCCGCCGGGCTGCCGGCGACCCCGCGGACGGCCAGGAAACCAAGGGCGATCCTCCGGTCCAGGGCGTGAACGCTCATGGCCTTGGCGAGCATGAAGCTGCCCACGAACACGAAGACAATCGGATCCCCGAAATACGCGAAAACTTTTTTGGCATCGGCCACACCCAGCACGATGCACAGCAGCGCGCCCAGCAGTGCAGTTGCCGGAAGCGGCAGCACCTCCGTGAGCCACAGAACCCCAACCGTCGCCAGAATGCCGGAGAGAGAGCGCCCCTCGGGGGTCAGCCCATCGCAGAGCCAGTAGGTCAGCGCGAAGGCAATCGGCGCAAGGACAATTCCGGCAAGCTTGCGGACGTGCTCAAACTTCTCCTCGATTGGCGAGATCACACCGCCGGGGTCGATCAAGCCATCGTCGCGGTCAGCCATTCAGCCTCCGTGAAATACCGTGGCGGCCTTGAGAGTGCCAGCTTGCGCGGTCGGCTCGGCGGCCTCCGGCGTGGCATGCTTTCGTGGGCGGTCAGTCTCGTTGCCCATGGGTGGCCTCTGCGATGGCCGCTCGCAGGGTCTGGAAGTCGATGGGCTTGGTCAGGTGCCTGACAAATCCGGCCGCGCGACTGGATTCCAGGTCGCTGCTCATGCCGTAACCGCTCAGTGCGATGGCCGGAGCCTTCAGCCCGCGCTGCCGAAGCACCCGCAGCAGCTCGTGACCGGAACCATCGGGCAGGCCAATGTCGCTGAGGATGAGGTCAAACTCCTCCTCCGCGGCGGCGCGGAGGGCTTCGGCCGACGAGGATGCCACCGTAGTTCGACACCCGATCCGTCCCAGCAGCCGTCCCAGAATTTCTCCGGTGGTCGTGTGATCCTCCACCAGAAGCACACGCAGCCCGTCGGGAACGACCAGTGCGCTTGAGAAATCCGGCTGCTGCGAATCCGCCGGCTGCTCGGCAGGAATTCCCCATGGCGCTGCGGCTGTCGGAAGGGTGATGGTGAAGGTGGCACCGCATCCCGGACCCTGGCTCTCGGCACTGATCGTTCCCCCCATTTTCTCGGTGAGCGAGCGGGCGATCGCCAGTCCCAGACCCAGCCCCGTGTACTGATACCGGTGGCGGCTTTCTCCGCGCTCGAAAGGCTCGAAGATGTGCGGCATGTGCTCTGGGGCGATTCCCACGCCGGTGTCCTGTACCTCGATGCAGATTCGCGCCGGCCCGTCGGCCGGTGGTGGGTTGAAGGTACGCACGGAGACCGTGCCTCCCGCGGGGGTGAACTTGGTGGCGTTCTCCAGCAGATTCCAAAGGACCTGCGTCAGACGGTGCGGGTCGATCCTGGCATGGCGCGCCGTCGCGTTCGGCTCGATCCGGAAGTTGATTCCCCGGGCTTGCGGGGTGGAGCGCGCGCTGTTGACGGCGGCGGTGATCAGGGGGTGGACGTCGCAGATCTGCCACTCGATCTCCACATCGCCGCGTGCAAGGCGGGTAACGTCCAGCAGGTCATCGATCAGGCGAGATTCGATCTGCACGTTGCGGTGGACCGTCTGCAGGTCGCAGCGCACGTCCGCCGGCAGGCGTGGATCGTCCCTCAAGACCGAAAGCAGTGCCCGCGCCGGCGTCAGAGGGCTGCGCAGCTCGTGGCTGAGCGTGGCGATGAATCGATCCTTGGCGCGACTGGCCGCTTCGGCACGGTCCCTCTCGGCGGCAAGCTGCTGTTCGGCGCGCTTCCGCTCCGTGACATCGGTGATGAACCCTTCCAGCGCCAGCAGGTTGCCGGCCTCGTCGTAGACCCCCTGGCCCTGTTCCCACATCCACCGCCACGATCCGTCACGGTGCCGCAGGCGATATTCCAGTTGGAACGGCCGCCGCTCGGCGACCGCCTGCTGCACCGTGTTCCAGAGGGCGTCAGCTTCGTCCGGATGCAACAGGGAAGACCAGGTGACCCGGCCGCTGGTGAGGTCCTCGGCCGAGTGGCCGGTGAGGTCGATGGCGCGTTCCGAGGCGAAGATCATGGTCCAGTCGCGGTCGTTGCGGCAACGATAGGCCATGCCCGGCAGGTTCGACACCAGCAGCTTCAAGATCCGTTGGCTTTCGCGAAGCTGCTGCTCCACCTCCACCCGATCCGTGATGTCCAGCGCGGCGGAGACGACGCGAACCGGCTGTCCCTTTTCGTCGCGGAGCAGGGTGGCGGCGACATGCAGCCAGATCACCTTGCCATCCTTGCGGATGCATCGGCGCTGGTCGATGTAATGGTCGGTCTTGCCGGAAAGCACCTCGGCGGCGCGGGCTTCCAGGCGCGCGCGGTCTTCGGGGTGGGTGATCTGCAACGGGTCCATCTGCCGAAGCTCCGCTTCGGTGTAACCGGTAATCCGACAGAACTGCTCGTTGACGCTCAGATAACGTCGGGTGATCGGGTCTACCTGCGTCATGCCCACCAGCGCCAGTTGGAACGCGGCACGAAACTCTTTCTCACTTTCGCGCAGCGCCTGCTCGGCATTGACACGATCGGTCACGTCGATTCCGCTGCTCAGCACCGATACCAGCCGGCCGCCGGCGTCGTAGAGGGAGCTGCTGTGCCAGTTCATCCACACGACCGACCCGTCCTTGCGGAAGTTCCGTGCCGTGATCGAATCCCGCACCGACTTGCCCGAAACCAGCCGTTCCACGTGTTGCATCACTCCGGCAAGGTCGTCGGGATGGATCAGCGGGTGATCGAGCTTGTCGAACGCCCGGCCGATCATTTCGCCGGCGGAGTAGCCAAAGATTCGCTCGGCTCCGCGGGACCATCGCAGGAACCGGAAATCCGGTCCCCACTCGACGATGGCCAGAGGGGAATTGTCCAGATGGGATTCGATGACCTGCCGGGAATGGCGAAGCTCAACTTCGGCCCGCACGCGATCCGTGATATCGACCGCCTGTGACAGCACCGACACCACCAGACCTTCAGGATCGGTCATGGCGGAATGATGCCACTCGCACCAGATCACCGAACCATCGCGGCGGTAGGTGCGATACACCGCGCTGAAACGAGGCAACTGACCGCGAAGAAGCTGGTCCATCTGCCGGCGCACCACGTCATAATCGGCCTCGAAGATGAAGGGGTGATCCAGAAAGCTCTGGCCCAGCACTTC
>JAVQWE010000198.1:0-5589 GCA_033579175.1 Phycisphaerales bacterium
GAAGGGTAAGCGTGCCACCACCGCCCAGGCGATAGCCTCTCGTGGCATCCGGCGTAATGGTGCCGGTATACGTCACGCCACTGGCGACGGCGCCGATGCTCGTCCCCACCAGACCCGCCCCGTTGAACGGAGCCGTGGTGTAGTCGATGTTGACGGCTGCGTCAGCCGGCGCCAGGGCCACCGCGCCGCTGTTCCCGATGGCCATCGTGCTGTTGTTGAATTTGGCCAGGAACTCCGGTGTCAGCGTACCGGTCAGCACACCAATGGCGCCACCGGCGATCACATTGATCCGGCTGGTTCCCGGGCTGTTGTTGATGCTGAGCGACCCCCCGCTCCAGGAGGTGATCCTGCCATACGCCTCCGGGCTGGCGAACTGCAGCAACCCGCCCGCAACGCTGGTCGGGCCAAGCAGGGTGCTGGGCGGCCCTGTGAAGCTCGTGGTGCCGTCGGAGATCGTGGGAAGTACGGTGGAGTTGATCGTCAGAATGCCCGTGCCGCGCTTGGCAAGCCCGCCGAACGCGCCGAAATCGGGGTCGACGGCACGATCCATCGCAGCGTCTCCCGACGAACCGGGGAACCAGGGGCGACGATGGTTGTAAATCGGTCCATTAACCACCGTGTTGCCGGCCCCATCAAAGGTCAGCGCCCGCGCCGTTTCCGTGGCGCCGTCGGCGGCTGTGGCAGCCGCGACGAAGCCGTTGATTGTCCAGGTCTTCCCTTCCGGCAGGAGGTTCAGCAGTTCGCGATTATTGCTCTGGAAACTGTGACCGTTCCAGGTGATCGAGTGTTCGCCACCCATCAGGAGGGTGTGAGCGATCTGAATGTTGTTGGGGATGGCCCTGGAGTCGTTGTCTGTCCGAATCTCAGTGCCAAATGCGTTGGCGATGGCGTTCTGGTTCACCAGCCCGGTGCCGAACGGCTGATCCGCCTTGATCAGGAAGATACCGCGGTTCAGCTGCGTGGTCCCGTTGTAGGTGTTGTTGGTGTTGAAAACGAACGTGGTGGGCACTGTGGCGACGGTGTTGCCATTGCCGCCGGCCTGCCCGAGCAGCACCTGGCCGCCGGTGATGCCCCCGTTGGAGATCACTCCGTTGAAGATCACCGTTCCGCCGTGCGCAAAGCTCACCGTCGGACTGTTCCGCTGCGCCGAGGCAATGACCAGCTGCCCGCGAGTCACCGCACCCGGCTGCGAGAGCTGGATGTTGTTGAAGACCCAGGTTGCGCCGGTGGTCTGCGAGCCGGAATTCAGCCGCAGCGTACGCGATACCAGAGCGGTGCCGTCGGAGGCATCGGGGTCTGAGAAGAGCGTTACATCATTGAAATTGAAGGTGCCGGCGTTGCCTTCGAACCAGATGTTGCTGTTGACGGCGGTAGTGCCCGCTCCAACCACCCGGCCGAGCTGGACTGGCGCGGAGAAGGTGGTAACCGCGCCGCTGCCTCCGGCCTGAACGATCGTGGCCGTGCCGGCGCCTGCGCTATTGTCGAATGTGAGCACACCACCACCGGAGTTGCCGGCCCCGATATCAATGGGGAACACGGCGTTTGTATCACCCACCGAGAGGGTGGCGACGGTGAAGTTCGCCGGCAGACCGACATTCAGCGGCCCTCCGGTGATCGCACCGGAAAGGAGTGCAGAATCGTTGTCAGCATTGGGGAAGCCAGCCGGCGACCAGACCCCCGCGCCATTCCACTGGTAGGTTCCACCAGCAAAGCTGAGCCAGGTGTAATTCGCGCCAGAAGCCAGCTGGCCGCCGAGGCCGGCCGCAGCCGCAGCCGCTAGAAGAAGTTTTGCCCTCCGCATATTCGTTACCTCCGGGGCAATCGCCCACACGTTAAGTTATCGGACCTGATCCAACCTCATTCACCCATCGCGGATGAACGGTGCTTGCCCATCACCGAGCAAGCCGGCCATTCATTCACCGGAAAATCATCAATCTGCCTCAAAATCAGCCGCGGGCAAGCGAAAGCGGCAAAACCGGACGACTGCATCAGAACCCCGGCGGGTCGGGTGCCGGATTGCCGGTATATCGCTGCCGCAGAGCGTCCTTGCGGCTCATCAGTTCGCCGTGTCCGTCGGCAAACGCCACATTTCCCATGCTCTTGTCCTTGGTTGCGGGGGTGATTCGTGTCCGGTAATGCCGCGCCGCCACCGCGTTGATCACGCCCGTTGTGGCATCCCAGGCGGCCGGGTTCGGGTTAAACACACCGTCATCGATGGTCTTCTCATCTTCGCAGACCAGCAGGATGCGTTGCCCGGCCGGGCGAAGCTGCGACAGCTTTCGCGGCGGTCCGCCCACCGGGGTACGCGCGAAATGGTTGATGCTGAAGCTGTAGCGATACCAGCCGTTGTTCAAGTCGCCGAAAACCCGGGACTCAATGGGATCGGCCGGGCAGCGGTACATCGAATCCATCACCGGGTTGACCCTGTGTGCCTCATC
Source organism: Phycisphaerales bacterium (assembly GCA_033579175.1). Taxonomy (GTDB): domain Bacteria; phylum Planctomycetota; class Phycisphaerae; order Tepidisphaerales; family Tepidisphaeraceae; genus JAVQWE01. The sequence goes on from JAVQWE010000198.1 coordinate 2,439, forward strand.
GGGGTTGCTGTGGATCACCATCTTCACGCCCAGATACTTGTTCAAGGCCGAATAGGTGATGTTCTGATCCGGCGCGCTGGGAATGGTCCGACCGTTGATGGGGTCTTTCCTGCGTTTCCAGGCGATCCAGTCCCAGGAACTCGTGGGGTCGGACGGGTTGCCCAGGGCAACGGCAAATCCACCACCGCCTGGCATCGTGCCCTTGTTGTCATTGGCATAGGCGATGATCGCCACGGCCAGTTGCCGCATGTTGCTGAGGCACTTGACCTGATCGGCGGAACTTCGGGCTTTAGCCAGTGCCGGCAGCAACACACTGATCAACAGGGCGATGATGCCGATCACGACGAGCAACTCGACAAGCGTGAATGCCGCGCATGCGGAGTCTGGGTCGGTACGGCTCCGTCCGGAACGCAAGCGAATCATGAAAGCCTCCTGACACGCGGCGCGGGGAGCTTGGGAGGCCACCCGCGACAGTCCGCGCAGTTCCGCCGATCCACCAAGGCAATTGCTGCCTTGGCTGAGTATGGAATATACGACCTGCCCGGAGGGGCAGTTTGCAATCTTACGGAAGTCTTTTGCGAAAGAGCGCAACCGTACCAACGGAACGGCAAACCCCTGCAAATCCGGCACAGTGCACGCCAAAACCGCCCTTGGCTGGGTGCGGTGAGCTGCGAGATCCGCCGGCAAAGTTGCGTAATCGCGTCCGCCACCGACCCGACTGCCGCCACCGGGCCTGTTCCGAAGGAACGGAGGATTATTGAAACTCGTCGGAACGGTGCGTCGGGCTGCCCGGAGGGGGACATCGAAACACCGCCAGTGGCTTCGGCCGGAGCCCGGCCGGGTCGATCACGACGTGCTTGATGCTCCGCCGCTTCCATGTGTACACCACATGAACCAGTCCGTCGCGGGATTGGATGACGGCGGGGTAAGAATACTGCCCTGGTGGCTCGGTCTCCAATTCAATCGCCGCTTGCCACAGCCTGCCGTCACGAGAAATGGCGACGCATAAAGGGTAGCGGACTTTTTCCAGATTCGAATGGTTATAAACCAACAAATGCAGACGAGACCCCACAGAATCGGGCACGTGCTCACTCCGCACGCTGCCTGCAGCGGACGCTGACCCGCCCGGCCGGACGATGATGGTGGCTGCGTCGATCCCTGAGTTGCAGTTCGGCAGGTCTGTCGATTCGAGCTTGCTCCAGGTTTTTCCAGCGTCTTCGGACCAGGTCTGGAACAGACGACCGCCGGTGGTGCGGCAGATTGCCTGCAATCGGGTGTCAGAATGGATCAGAATGGTCGGCTGCAGGGCTTTCAGGTCGGGTGGCTGGTCAACAAAAGGCCCGGCGGAGAAGGTTCTCCCGCCGTCGACGCTGGTTTCGAAGTACACCCGCCAGCCGATGTCACCTTCCACGCTGCCGGGGCTGATGATGGTTCCATCTGAAAGTTGAACGGGCTTGTTTTTTGCCGGTCCCAGCAGGGGTGCCGGGAGGCGATCCGGGGCCGACCAGGTTCTTCCACCATCCTGGCTGGTTTGAAGCATTCCCCACCATTTCGAGGGGGACGGACCGATCTTATAGAATAATTGCAGGAGTCCGTCTTTTGGCTGGAACAGCACGGGGTTCCAGCATGGCAATCCGTTGCCGGATGCAACCATCTGCGGCTGCGTCCATCGATTTCCTCGCAATCGGGCAGTCCAGATGCTGACATCCGGCTGGCCCTCCCGAGTTCCGCCAAACCAGGCGCAGAGAATCCCATCTGCGGTCTCAACGAGGGTTGCCGCGTGACAGGAGGGAAACGGCGCATGATCGAAGATCAGCTCTGACCGGATCACTCCATCGGTCAGCATTCGTCACTCCGAAAGGACTCCGGGGAACTTATCCTGATGTCGTCGAGGGTCAATGCCGGGTAAATCGGGCAAAATCGGCCAGAATCCCACAATGCCGTTCCTGTCGCGCCCGGTCAAACTCAATTGCACGTGAATGGACAGCGACGTATTCTGACAGCACAGGCGTCAGTCCAACCAGTCAATCGGCGGCGCGAGAGACGGTTTCGGCCCGCGCCACCGGCATCCGCGGACGGAGGAACCATGTCAACCGACGCGCCGGCCACTGTCAAACGACGACCCACCTTCCTGGTCCCGCTGCTCATGCTGATCATCGCGGGGTTGATTCTCTGGCAATTTGGAGTGTTTGAAAAGCAGCCGCGAATCGCATTGGTCACCAGCGGGAAAACTCCCTACTGGGAAACGGTCATCCGAGGCGCCCGCGACGCAGCCGAGCGATACGAGGTCCGGCTGACTGTTGTAGAAAGCGAAACCAGCGCCGACACCCAGACGCAACTGATTCGAGACCTTCTGCGCCAGCGCTATGACGGGATCGCGATCAGCCCGGTCAACCCCAATGCGCAGTCGGCGGTGCTGGCCGATGTTGCCCTCAAGAGCACGCTGGTTACCGTCGACAGCGACAGCCCGGTTTCGCGACGGCTCTGCTTCGTTGGCACCGACAACTACTACACCGGCCGAATGCTGGGCGAACAGGTCAAGCGCGCCCTGCCCGACGGCGGGGAGGTGATCGTCAGCCTCGGCACACCCGACAAGGAAAACACCCGCCATCGTCGGCAGGGATTGATCGATGAGCTGCTCGATCGTGAATACGAGCCGGAACGACCGGTCGATCCGTTCGACAGGCCGTTGTCAGCCGGAAAATACACGATCCTGGAAACGCTGGTTGACAACTCAGACCCCGTCGTTTGCACCGATCTGGCGGCTCAGGCTCTGGAAAAGTATCCCAATCTCAAGTGCTTCGTGGGTCTGCTCGCGTACAGCACCCCCGCGATTCTGGAGGCGCTGAAATCCACCGAGAAGCTGGGCAAGGTGAAGGTGGTTGGCATGGATGCCGCGCCGGAGACGCTGGCGGGAATCGAGGCGGGCCATGTTGAAGCGTCGATCATGCAGGATCAGTACGGATTCGGCTTCCACGCGGTGCGCATTCTTGCCGAAAACGCGCGTGGTGAGACTGTCGGTCTGCCGATGTTTCAGCGGCGCACACTTCCGTGTGAGGTCATCACCCGGGAAAATGTCGCCGCCGTGAAGGCTCAGATCAGCGCCATGACCGGCGGCGCTCAATAGGGTTCTGAGCAGTCCTGTGGCGTG
>JAVQWE010000199.1:0-5585 GCA_033579175.1 Phycisphaerales bacterium
CGTTGAGCCCGCGCCCCGTTTTGAAAGGTCCTCCTCGCCAAGGCGGCCTCTGACAGGCCGCCTTGTGTGTTTTCCGAACCGGTGGGGGTCTGGCCGGTCGGCGAGTTATCGGGCCGGTTGCGTGGAGTAGAGCCGGTTTTTCTGCCTTTGCGGACACGTTCCTGTGAGGTGGATTACGCGCCTTGGCCGCAAGGCACGCGAATTGTACATCCCTCCCGCTGAGCGTCCGATGAAAACTCCTGGTCGGACCTGGCGCTCGGCAGCAGAGAGGTAACCTGTGCAGATCGGACATGAGACATCGGAAATGGCGCTTCCGACCGAAATCTGGCCCGCGGAAGTGGACCTGATTCTGTCAGCCATGGAAGCCGCCGGCGCCGAGGGAGCCGACCGGCGCGCCGCCGCCAGGATGCCATATCGCACCCGGGCAGAGTTGCGGCTCTACGCCGATCGTGCCGATTCCCCGCCCCGCGTCCTCTACACGCGCGACTTCGGCCCCCGCGACATCGGATTCATCACCCCCCACCTGCTGCCGCTGGGCTACGGGGGATGGCTCACGCTGACAGCGCCCGATGGAAACGAGATTCGCGTGGAGTGCACGATCTACCGCTGCCGCCGAACGGTCTCCGGTTGGTTTGAAGGGGCACTGAAGTTCAGCCGAGAACTCAATTCGCTCGGCTGAACACGCTCGCAGCGGCCGCCAATCCAACGTCGCCTGCAGGGATGTCTCCCGGGGCCGGGTCGTTGGTTGCGTGTGATCGGACTGCCCGGAGCATCGCGATCCTGATCGCCGGCAGTTCAAGTCGGGCGGCGGGGTCCTCGGCGCTGCTTCACATCGAAGAACCACCGACGGCTTCGGTCGTGCGGGTCGGGCCTTTCAGGGGCGGCAGGCGATTTCACCTTGACGAGCATAGTCAATGGCTTCCGCCAGCAAGCGTGCGGCTTCCTGCGGGGCATGGAAACCCATGGAGTTCTCGGCGTTGACAAAATCCAATCTCCACTGTGCCTTGCGATGCAGGCGGCGTGCGGTTTCCAGTCGCGCATCATCGATCCCTGCGGACTTGGCAGAAACGATTGCCGTCATCAGTGCGTCAATGGCCTTGCCTGCCCGTTGCATCAGGTCGTGGTTGCGGTCCTGAATGACGGCCACGCGTGCCGCCAGCTCCGTTTCCGGCACTTGATGGCAGGGCTGGCAGGCACGGGCGATGTTCAGCAGGGGGCTGCGCACCCAGTGATCGCTCACCTTCATGGCGCCTTCGCGGGTGTACGGCATGTGACAATCGGCACAGGCGACACCCGATCGGGCGTGGATGCCCTGACTCCACAGCTCAAACTCCGGATGCTGTGCCTTCAGCATGGGAGCGCCGGTTTCAGCATGTTTGAAGTCTACGAACGGGGTTCCGTCGGGAAACTTGTAATCGTCGTAGAATGCTTCAATCTCCTCGGCCTTCAGTCCGTTGCCCCAGGGGTAAAAGAGGGTCGCCTTGGTGCTGCAGTAATACTCGACATGGCATTGAGCACACGCGAAGGAGCGCATTTCCTGCCGGAAGGCGTCGATGTTGGGATCGTAAGGACGGCTTCGACTGCCCTGGCGCCAGCGCTCAATGCTGGGAAGATGGGGCAGAGGCTTATCCGACGCTGCCAAGGCGGCAATACCCTGAATGAAACCCGGGCGGGTAATCCGCAGCTCCATGTTGTTCGGATCATGACAATCAACGCAGGAAACCGGGTGAGCGTTGCCGACGTGAGCCGCCAACGCCGCCTGCGTGGCAGAGAGCGTCTCCCGGGGCGGGGCATCCAGACGACTGGGAGCCCACGGCTTGCCCATGCCCCCGTCAGGGGTCTTATATAATTCCGCGTGCGCCTGGGTGTAGGTCATCTGGCAGGTGATCTCAAACCCCCGCATCACCGCCGGCCAGTCGAAACCAGCGGCATCTGCCAAGGTCTTGCCCACTGCCTCCAGACCCAGCCTTCGATACGTGGGAATGACCGAGGAGTGGCAGTGCAGGCAGGCACCGCTTTGCGGGCGCTGCGCGATTCGCTCGGTCTGCTCCTGATCATAGAGCATGTAGGCGTGTCCGCGGCGATCGCGGAAATCCAGGGAGAAGGCGTACCCGAGGAACATCCGCTTCAGCCATGGGTCACGTTCGATACGCGATTCAGGGACAGGCCCATCCGAGCCGCCGTACCGGGTGTGCGTCTGATCCACGGTGCGCGAATAACTGTCAAACTGCCGAGGCCAATTCGTCCCCCAGACGCGAGGGTCAGTGGTTGTCTCATCGACATTCACCAGCTTCAGATACGGATTCCGCGCTTCCTGCTTGCGTTGAAAGATGTTCACCAGCAGGTAGGCAATTCCGGCCGTGATCAGGGCAGTGAGCACGGTCGTCAGCGCAAAGGGCAGAAAAGTCCGGCGTCTGAGTGTTGGTTCCTGCATGGGACTTTGTCCTCCGTTGTCCTCTCAGCCGCATGGCCATATCCGGCGGGGCGGCTAATGTCCCACGTGACGATGACAGTGCACGCAGCTTACGGCATCGTCCGCGGTGGTGCTGCCGGCAACGATCTGGTGCACGAAATCGCCATGGCAGTGCAGGCAGTTCCGCTGCAGCACCGCCGCGTTGCCGGGCTTGATCAGGATCGGTTCATGAAAATTCTGCAGGGTAAAGGCCTTGCTGTGGTGAAATCCGTTGGATGCCTTGCTCAGATACTTCCCGGGGAAGTCGTGCGGCACGTGGCAGTCGTTGCAGGTGGCCACGGCGTGGTGCGGCCCTTTGACCCACCCGTCATACTGCGCATTCATGATGTGACAGTTGGCGCAGTCCGCCGGGTCGTTGCCCAGATACGACAGTCCCTCGGCATACCTGAAGGTGAACACCCCCAGCCCCAGAGCTGCCCCCAGGGGCACGGCCAGTGCCAGCCAGGGTCGCAGGAGAAACCCGCGTTGTGCTGCAGACATCGTTGCCTTCCTTCCGCGCCATGCGGTCGCGCATCACGTTGCGGAGCCGTCAGAACGTGAACGTTACCGCCGCATATGCGTAATCGATGTCGTCATCGGGGCCATCTGATTCGTGAATGAAACGACCGGGGAAGAAGTGGCTGTACCCGAGGTACAGCTGCGTGTGCCGGTCGAGCTGCCAGATCAGAAGCAGATCAAGCTCGGAGCCGACGAACCGTGCATCGGTGTCAGAATCAGGCCGCAGCAGCGCGCCGGCGGCGTTGTACAGCCCATCGTCGCCGCTGGCGCGGCAGAACCAGTGATAATCGACGCGGAATGTGAGCTTCTTCACATACCGTCGGTTCTGCAGCAGGATCAGTTCCATGCCGGGATGGACGTCGATGATGTTCTGCCTGCCGATCACGTCGATGTAGCCGAAGAACAGATGGCCCGTGGGAAACAACTGGTTGAATGTCTGCAATCTGGAGTCGCCGGCATCTCTGTCCCCGCTGGCGTAATCCAGTCCGAGGAACACCCGCGGGGTGAAGGCCAGATCACTGCAGGTATAGCCCCCCTCAAAAGCGATAGAAAACGCCGAAACATCCAGATCGCCGCTTTTGCCGAGCTGGCCGGCGGCTTCGATGTCATAATCGAAGGGGCGCGGCGAGGCACTGAGCCGGCTGCCCAGGGTGTAAATCTCGTCGTCGCGGTCGCGTCCGGCAGGGAGGCGCGTCTGCCTCCACAGCCCCAGCCCGAAGGCCTCGATTTTTGCGTTGCCGCTCAGCATTCGCTCAGGCACGGCCAGCGTGGCATACACCCCCCCGAACGTGGTGTTCCCATCGCCGTCATTGCATTCTTCCCGCTCGACCACCACCGGACGGACGAGGAAGGCATCGACGCTATGCCGGGCTCCGAACTGCAACGAGATTTTGACCCCCTCAAACGTCCGTCGGACGTTGGCCCAGTCCAAGGGGCCGATCAGTCGCTGTGCCCCGTAAATCAGCTCCTGCCGCCCGAAGCGCAGGGTTGCCCAGTCCTTTCCGAGGGGAAGCCGAATATCGAGGAAGGCCTGCTGCAGGTCGGCCTCGTCGGCGTCGGGCGGACGGGGGCCGATGGTTGTGGCCGGCGGGACAGGTTCGCGGCCGTCGTCTACCAGTGCTGACTTGCCCTGAATGAAAAACCGCAGATGCGGGCCGAAATGCGCATCCAGATGCAGCATGTATCTCTGCAGGGCATATCCCCATTCATTCCGAATCGCGCCGAAGTTCTCGTTGGAGAAGGATTCAAACCGGTAGCGCGCCTGCCCGCCGACCGAGACGTACCAGTCTTCTGGCCCAAGGGAGATGAATTTGAGGGCATCCCACCGGTCTGCTCGGTGAGCCGGATCCTTCAGGTAGGAGTAGTTTTCGTTCCATCGAACGGGGGTATAGGCCGGCGGGGCGGGTTTCTGCTCCAACGGGGTCTGAGCGTTGGCCGTGGCCACCGTCAACACCACCGGCGCCAGCATGACGACGGCGAGGACGGATCGTCCCGTAGCCATGACGTGAAATTATCGATCGATATCGATGCATCACAAGCAAAATCACTGGAGAAGGCCTGCGTCATATCGTCGCGGCTCTGAAACGGGATTCCGCCCGGACCCGGGCTGGCCCGGGATTTCCGGCTGCGCATGAAACAACCCGCGCCACCGGAGGGAGTTGACGCGGGTTGTGCTTCTGCCGGATCAACACTCAGGCGGCGAGTCGGCGCATCTGACGGCGATGGAGGATGTTCCTCAGGGTCTCGATGCTCTTGAGGATGGGACTTTTCCGGTTGGGCACCACCAGCGAATAGGCGGTTCTGCCGTCGGCGAGCTTGCGAGCCGCTTCGACCTTCAAGCTGCCCGTGCCGTAAATGCTGTCGATCGAGAACTTGACTTCCACTTCGGTTCCGACCTGCAGCGGCTGCTGCGGTATGACAGTCAGGCCTTCCTCGGCAATTTCCTCCAGGGGGCAGTTGATCTGCTTGTCGACCGAGAGCGCGATCTGCTGCGCCGCGACGTGAATGTGGATCTCGACATCGTTCTCCACCGGCTCCGGATCACCGAAGCGTTCGAGGTTCACAATCACGCTCGAACCGGCCGTCTTCGTGGCCAGAATCCGGCAATTCTGCTTGTGGAACTTGCCGCGGTGCTCGGCGAACAGGGTGATCGGGCCGGGCTTGGGCAGTGGCGAATCAGCCTCAAAACGCACGGTGGCATGAAAGGTGTCGGCGTCGTTCACTTTTCCAGGCTGAAGGACGATTCGCCCAGGGGTTGTCGAAAGGGGTATGAAACAAAGTCCATTGGCGTTCAGCATAACCTGATCTCCTGGTTGCAGAGCCGAGTAGGGCGGTACCTGATTGCTCAGGACTTCGGCACAAAGCCCGCCCCACGTTTGAACGCCGCACATCGCCGCTGGCAGGGCGCCAAGTGACGTGTTAGCGGTCCTTGGATTGGCTACAGACGCCGTAAGCGCCGGCAGTCCGCTTTTCTCGGTCGCCGCCGGCTGGCGCGATTGGGATTCCCGGAATATGGGACCCGTGGGCAGTGTCCGGGTTGCGCTGGCAGTTCACCCTCAGCCGGTTCTGCTCGCTGTTGGACCGCAAAGCGCCATCGGCGTGGCACCAAAGGGCG
>JAVQWE010000200.1:0-5572 GCA_033579175.1 Phycisphaerales bacterium
CCGCCGCGGGCTGATCGGTACAATGCCCGGCCATGTCGGCTCGGAAGTCGGTTCATGTCAACATCAGCGGCGCCCCGTACGATGTCCTGATCCAGAGCGGCTTGCTCGGCAGTGTCGGAGCGGAGCTGGTCGAGCGGACCGGCTGCACCTCGGCGGCGTTGGTGGTGCAACGCGGCCTGCCCGAGGTGCATGTGAGCAGACTGGTAAGTTCCTTTCCGCCGGGGTTTGCCCTGATGCGATACGATCTGCCCCCGGGGGAAGAAAACAAGTCGCTGGAGCGGGTTCGCGAGGCATATGACGTATTCCTGGCAGCCCGCATCTCGCGTGGCACACCGCTGATTGCCTTCGGTGGCGGGGTGACGGGAGATGTGGCCGGCTTCGTGGCGGCGACGATCCTTCGCGGAGTGCCCCTGGTGATGGTTCCCACAACGCTGCTGGCGATGGTGGATTCCTGCGTCGGCGGGAAGGTCGGGGTGAATCATGGAGCCTATAAGAACATGATCGGGGCCTTCAAGCAGCCGATGGTCGTGTTCTGCGATCCTGAAACGCTGCTGACGCTGCCGGCACGGGAGTTGTCCAACGGACTTGCGGAGTGCATCAAGCACGCGGTGATCCGCGACCCGCGGCTCTTTGAGCAGATGGAACGGGAGCTGCCGCGGGCGCTGTCCGGCGACATCGAATACCTCAGCTCCCTCATCGAGGCCAACGTGGCCATCAAGGCACGGATTGTGGAGCGGGATGTCTTCGAACGCGGCGAGCGGGCGCATCTCAACTTCGGTCACACCTTTGGGCATGCGATCGAGACTGTGAGCCGGCATGAGTACTCTCACGGTGAGGCCATTGCCTTAGGCATGTGCGCGGCCGGTTATGTCGCCCGGGAACTTGGCCTGCTGAGCGAGGCGGATCGCGGCCGGATCGTCCGGCTGCTGTCGCGGGCCGGGTTGCCGGCCACCGGTCTGGACCTTGACGACACGGTGATCTACAGCGCGATGCTCCACGATAAGAAGGTCGCCGGTGGGAAGATACGGCTTGTGCTTCCCGAGGGCATCGGCAGGGCCGTCGTTCGCGATGATGTCCCGCGGGCGCTGATCCTTGAAGCCATCAACAGCCTGCGGAGCCCCTGATGCCCCTGAAACATTGGATGCAACTGGCTCTGGCGGAGGGCGTCGGTGCGGTGCTGCGGCGGCGGATCGTGGAGAAAGCCGGTTGCGTCGAGGCGGCCTGTGAGGCGCCGCGTTCGCTGCTCGCTACCGTCGAGGGGATCGGGCCCGCCGGCGCGGCCAGGATTGCTCAAGCGATTCAAACGGCGGCCGAGAGGGCCGAGCGGGAACTGATTCGCGCCTCCGCGGCCGGGGTGCGGGTCGTCTGCACCGAGGATGAGGATTTCCCGGCGCTGCTGCGGGAGATTCCCGATCCTCCGGCGGTCCTGTACTTCCGCGGCTCGCTGCAGCCCCGGGACCTGCACTCGATCGCCATTGTGGGCTCGCGCAAATGCTCGGTCTACGGACGTGAGCAGGCCGAGCGCTTCGGAGCCCTGCTGGCCGGGGCGGGGCTTACGGTTGTCTCCGGCGGAGCGCGTGGGGTTGATTCGGCGGCGCATCGTGGCGCGATGCGACCGGAAAACGGGCGTACGATCGCAGTGTTGGGCTGCGGAGTCGACATCGCCTATCCCCCGGAAAACGCCCCGTTGTTCGAACAGATCACCGCCCGCGGCGCGATCCTGAGCGAGCACCCGCTGGGCACCCCTCCTGTGGCTGAGAATTTTCCCCGGCGCAACCGCCTGATCAGCGGCCTGGCGCGCGGGGTGCTGGTGATCGAGGCCGATTTGCGTTCCGGAGCGCTGATCACCGCCCGACAGGCCGGCGAGGAGCAGGGACGGGCCGTGTTTGCGCTCCCCGGGCGGGTGGACAATCCCAATTCTGCCGGTCCGCACAGGCTCATTCGCGAGGGAGCAACCCTGGTCAGCTCCCTGGAAGACATTCTGGAGAATCTCGGCCCCCTGCCGCAAAGTGTTCACGAACCGGCGTTGTTCGACGCTCCGACCGGCGCCGACGCCTCACCGGAACAATGCCCGTCTTCTCTGACGGAATCGCAACAGAAACTCGTAGACGCTCTGGTTTCAGAAGAACTCGACGCCAACGGCATCATCGAGGCGACCGGTCTGCCAGCGGCAACGGTTCTGCGCGAACTCACACTGCTGACGCTGCGGGGCGTCATCCGAAAAGTCGACTCCACGCGTTATGCCCGCCGAGCCTGAGCTATGCAAGCCCGATCCGACATGATTGCGGTCTACGTGGCTCGCCGAAACGAGGCAACGTGGGAGTTTCTGCAGCTTCTGCGCGGTCCCGGGAGGTATCTGGCTGGAACGTGGGCAACGGTTTACGGCGGCGTAAATTCCGGGGAGACCGCCTGGCAGGCCGCGCTCCGGGAGTTGTTTGAGGAAACCGGAATCGTCCCGGAAGCGCTGTATCGCCTGCCGACGGCCCGGGCGTTTTACACCGCCGGGGACGACACCTTATGGCTGGTGCCGGCATTCTGCGCCCTGGTCCTGCCAGACGCCGCCATCCGCCTGAACGATGAGCACGTTGCTTATCGCTGGATCGCTTCCGATCAAGCACGCGATTTATTCCTCTGGCCGACCGATCGAGCGGCGATCGTGGAAATCGTTCATGAGCTGCTTCGGGAAGACTCGCCCTTGCGCGATTACTTGCGGATTGATTGGCGAGAGGCGTAAGATCATCCTCCTCCCGTGGAAGCAACGTCATCACTCACGCTTGCAGACGTGGTTGCAGCGCGTCAGCGCATCGCCGGGGGCGTGGCGCTTACCCCCTGCCCCGAATCCATCCCCCTCTCGGAGCTGACCGGCTGTCGCGTCTTCTGTAAGCTCGATTACCTCCAGCGCACCGGCAGTTTCAAGGAGCGCGGCGCCCGAAATGCGCTGCTGCAACTGGATGACCAGCAGCGCAAGCGCGGGGTGGTGACCCAGTCGGCCGGCAACCATGCCCTGGGACTGGCCTATCACGGCCATCTGCTGGGAATCCCGGTGACGGTCGTGATGCCCAGATTTGCGCCGATCATCAAGTCCTCCACGTGTCGGCGGCTCGGCGCCACGGTGATCCATCATGGGGACAGCTTTCTTGCGGCACGCGAACACGCGTTGCACCTGGCGCAGAAGCACGGCTACACGTACATCCACGGCTTTGATCACCCCGACATCATTGCCGGCCAAGGCACGGCCGGATTGGAGATTCTGGAACAGGTTCCCGATGTCGAGGCCATCATCTGCCCGATCGGGGGCGCCGGGCTGATTGCGGGCGTGGCGCTGGCCGTCAAGACCATGAAGCCGCGAGTTCAGATTTTCGGCGTGGAGGCGGCCAACATGCCCAGTTTTTCGGCTGCCTTGAAGGCTGGCGAACCGGTCGACGTTCCTTCAATTCCGACGCTGGCGGATGGTCTTGCCGTCGGTCGTGTCGGAGCACTTCCTTTTGCGATCGCCCGGAAACTGGTGGATCGTGTGGTGCTTGCCAGTGAAGAACAGCTTTCGCTGGCGGTGCTGCGGCTGGTGGAGCTGGAAAAGGCGGTGGTTGAAGGCGCCGCCGCCGCCCCGCTGGCTGCCCTGATGGGTGGCCTGCTGCCCGAGGTGGCCGGCAGGACGGTCGTCCTGACGCTGTGCGGGGGCAACATCGATCCGGTTGTTCTCGGCCGGGTGATCGAGAAAGGCCTGGCCGCCGATGGACGGCTCGCCCGGTTCACCGCGACGATCAGCGACCGCCCCGGGGGGCTTGCGGCGTTTGCTCAGGCAGTCAGCGCCGCCGGCGCCAGCATCAAGCAGGTCACCCATGATCGCGAGTTTTCCGGACCGAGCATTGCCCACGTCAATGTGCAATGCATTGTGGAGACGGCCGACCGGGAGCACCTGATGAAACTCTTCGACACGTTGCGTGCCGCGGGATTTGTCGTGCGGGAATGAATCCGGTGCAGGCGTCGAATCCGGGGGCGTGGAGTGCGGAACGCTGCAAGGTTGAAGCCAGCCGTCAGGAGCGCGGGGCGGCTTGGTTGTCTGTTGGAGGCCGCGCGAGAATCTGACCATGAAATGCTGCGATGAGGATCTGCCATGCACCCGATCGAGCAGCGAGCAGAGTCGTTGGGAATCTCCTGGCCCACGCCGCCGAAACCGGTCGCTTCGTATGTGCCGTGCGTCCGCATCGGTGATCTGATCCATGTGAGCGGGCAGTTGCCGATGAAAGACGGCCAGCTTCTGGCCGTCGGCAGGGTGCCCACGGCCGTTTCATTGGAGCAGGCTCAGGCGGCCGCCCGGCAATGCGTGTTAAACGGGCTGTCAATCGTCCGCAATGAACTTGGCGGCGATTGGGACCGCTTCATCCGGGTTGTGCGGCTTGGAGTGTTCGTTCAGAGCGCCGAGGATTTCACGCAGCAGCCGCAGGTCGCCAACGGCGCCAGTGACCTGCTGCAGCAGCTTCTTGGCGACAACGGCCGGCACGCCCGCGCGGCCGTCGGCACCAATGCGTTGCCGCTGGGAGCAACGGTTGAAGTGGAAATGCTCGTTCAGGTGCGCTGAAAAACGCCGGGCCTTGCGGGATCGACCCTCCGACCGTTCCATGGCCGATGGCAAGGCCCGGCCTGTTCAAGCCGCCCGGATTGCTTTACTCGCCATCCCGTCGGCGGACGCGCCCGAACCCACGCCTCGGCGCGTCCCACCGACGGGCACCCCCCCCTCCGGTTTTTCTCCGCCACGTTCCTCCGCGTACCTGACGCTCCGGTGCAACGCCGCTTCGATTTGTGCCGCGCTCATCACGGGGACAGCAGACCCAAGAGAATCAGAAGAGGTTGAAACCCATTACAACCACAAAGATCGCAAGCCACCAGATCGCAAGCGCCCGGCAGAACGAGTTGATCGGCTCAAGCTGACGGGCTTCACCACCTTCGTAATGATGCCGCTCTGACCGCAGCGACAACTCCGAAAGCGCCGCCAGGGCGCCGATCGCCAGCAGCAGGTGCAGTCCTGCCATCACCAGAGTCAAACCGAACAGCGTCGGGCTGACGGCCCGGAACGCAAGGTGCATCTGACTGAGCATGATGACACCCGCCCCCTGCAATCCGACGAACAGGTAAATCAGGCCTGTTCCGATGAGCAGCGCGCGGTGCGCGCGCTCGCCATCTGAGCGGCGCGCAGCGCTCACCGATCGGTGCAATGCGATGCCTGACACCAGAATCGCCGCCGTGCTGAGCCAGTAAATCCACGGCAACCGGGGCATTGACACCGGCAACCGCAGGTACAGCACGAGGTAGGCAATCAGCAGACCCGCAAACACGAGCGACCCGACTGCCACTCCCAGCCGCAGCGGCGTACGCTCCGGTGCGGGCAGTGCCAGCGGAATCGGTTTCTCCTGACCGGGAGAGAGACTTGGTTGAGCCGCGTTCATGACACACCTTCCTTTCACCCCAACTCAGCGGACCAGACCGCCTTCACGGCGGCGGTCCTCTTCCGTGCAATCGCGCCACGATGGGCATGTCGTCGGCGGTTTTGTGCGAAGTTCCGCCAACCTCGCTC
>JAVQWE010000201.1:0-5567 GCA_033579175.1 Phycisphaerales bacterium
TGCTCAAGGAAGGCGGCCTTCTTGCGTGTCGCCTCGATCAGGGTGAGGCGCAAATCCGGTCGGGCGATCGCAATGGGAATGCCGGGCAACCCCCCGCCGGAGCCGATGTCGGCGATCCGGTGGCGTCCTCCAGCGGCGCTTCGCGTTCGCTTCGCAGGAGCGGGCAGGACGGTTTCAGGCACTTGTGCTGGCGCCGAGTCTGAAGGCGGCGGCAGAAAGGGCAGGACGGTGAGGGAATCGGCGATGTGCAGCCATTCGGCTTCTGCGCGCGAATCGATGCGCGTGAGGTTCATCGTCTGATTGGCCAGAAGCAGTCGATCCAGATACTGCTGCAACTGATCGACCTGCGAAGCACTCAACGCCACCTGTGCTCGCGCTGCAATTTCGCCCCAGGGGTTTGTCATGGCCGGCTGCGCCGAAAGGCAGGTCCGTCGGTCGATGCGATGCGAACGGGCCTGAGAGAGTCACCGGCCGAATTCATCGCGGGTCTCAGAGCGTTGGTCATCAGGTTCACTCTCCGGGGATGTAGCTGATGACACCCTCCATGGGACTGCTGGCCGAGGCATAGCGCTTTTTCGGGATTCGACCGGCACGGAAGGCCAGGTAACCGGCTTCGATGGCGTGCCTCATGGCGGTGGCCATTTTCACGGGGTCTTTGGCGTGCGCGACGCCGGTGTTCAGCAGCACTCCGTCGGCCCCGAGTTCAATGGCGATGGTGACATCGCTGGCGGTGCCCACCCCGGCATCGACGATGACGGGATACTCCGGGTCGCCTTCTTTCAATAACTCCAGGCACAGACTGATGTTCAGAGGGTTGAGCACTCCCTGCCCCGAGCCGATGGGGCTGCCGGCGGGCATGACGCTGGCTGCGCCGGCCTCTTTGATGCGCACGGCCGAGCGGGGATCGTCGCTGGTGTAGGCCAGCACCGTAAAGCCTTGTCTGACAAGCTCTTGCGTCGCCTTGAGGGTGCCTACCGGATCGGGAAGCAGGGTTTTGCGGTCTCCCAGGACTTCCAGTTTGACCCATCCGGCACCCTTGTTGTGCTGCTTTTCCAGCAGTTCCCGTCCGAGCACCGCCACGCGGATCGCATCTTCGGGGGTGAAGCATCCTGCGGTGTTGGGGAGGATCGTGTATCGGTTCAGGTCGATGGAATCCAACAACGACTTCCCCTCCGAATCGATCAGCCGTTCGCGTCGCACGGCGACGGTGACCACTTCGCAGCCGCTGGCCTGCAACGCCTGCCGCATGATCTCGTGGGACGGGTACTTCCCCGTACCCACGAAAAGCCGGCTGTAACAGGTGAAATTCCGGATTCGAAGCGGTTCCATGACTGCAACATTGTAGCCGCTGCCACCTTGCTGGCAGAGGGGCTGACCTTTGACACTGCAAAAGCAGGTGGCGCCACGAGCGGTCGGGCAGGCAGCGACGCAACCGCACGCTTGAGCCGTGATCCAGTCGATCAGCCTGCGGGGCAGTGGGGGGGTCGCGGGGAAGGCCGATCGGTCGCTTCAGCCCCCGCCGACGAATGTCACGATCTCCAGCTCGTCGCCGTCGCGCAGGGGCAGATCGTATTTGTCGGAGCGCGCCAGGGACTTGTTCAGCTCGATCGCGACCTTTTCCGGGGTCAGATTGAGGCGCGCAAGAAGCTGCCGGATGGTCAGGCCATCCGGCAGGTCCTGCATTTCACCGTTGACAACGATCTTCATCGGGTGTTCGACCCCATGGGCGTTGCCACCAGCCGATTGCCGCGCGACACCGGCAGGGACACGCGCCGGTGAGGTTCTTCCGGGCAGCGGGCGGCGAACTCTTCGTAATACTTGTTGATGAAGGTTCGCGTGGCCCAGGCCGTGCCGTCGGCCAGTCCGCAGATCGTCGTGCCGGGGATGGACCCCATGGTCTTTTCCAGTTCCATGAGCATTTCCAGGTCCCGTGCCCGACCTTGCCCGTCCACGATGCGATCGAGGATTTTTTTCATCCAGGCGCTGCCTTCCCGGCAGGGGGTGCACTGACCGCAACTTTCGTGGGCATAAAACCTTACGCAGTTTCGAAGCGCCCGCACCATGTCGGTGTGCTCGTTCATGACGATCATCCCGGCCGTGCCCAGCCCAAGGCATCCCCCGCGGAAGCGAACGTCGTCAAAATCGAGCCGGATATCCAGCTGATCCGGTCCGAGCACCCCCATGCTGATCCCCCCGCAGATCGTTCCCTTGTGCCTGCCCCCTTTCATTCCCCCGGCCAGTTCGATGGCCTTGGCCAGAGTAATGCCCAGCTCCTCTTCATACACCCCCGGACGATTCACATGCCCGCTCATGCCGTAGAGCTTCGGGCCGGGGGAGGAGGGGGTCCCCATCGACCGGAACCACTGAGCCCCCCGCTCGAGAATGTGAGGAACACAACAGAGCGTCTCCACATTGTTGATCACGGTGGGCTTGCCGAACACCCCGGAAATGGCCGGAAACGGAGGCTTGTTCCGAGGCCAGCCGCGTTTGCCTTCGATGGCTTCGAGCATGCCGGTTTCTTCCCCGCAGATGTACGCCCCGGCGCCACGATGGACATAGCACTCCAGCGACTTGCCCGACCCGAGGATGCTCTTGCCGAACACCCCGTGGTGATAGGCCTCTGCCACGGCCCGTTCCAGCACCTTGGCTCCGTGATGGAACTCGCCACGGATGAAGATGTACGCCACGTCGCACCGGGTCGCGAGGCTGGCGATGGCGATGCCTTCCAGCAGTTGATGCGGGTCCCACTCCATCAGGTGCCGGTCTTTGAACGTACCCGGCTCCGATTCATCGGCGTTGACCGCAAGATAGTGGACGCTCTTCTTTTCCTTGGGGATAAACGCCCATTTCTGACCTGCCGAGAAACCCGCCCCCCCGCGGCCGCGCAACCCGCTGTCGGTCACCACCTTGATGATGTCATCGGGGGTCATTTCCAGCGCCCGGCGCAGGGCGTTGTAACCACCGGTGGCAACGTACTGCTCGTACCAGACTTTGCGTCGGTCTGCGGGGTTCGTGGGGATGCGTCGGGTGAGAACCGGTTCAGTGTAAGCCATGGTTGCAAAGGGAGTTACCGAGCGCCAGACGCGTCAGTTGGAGCAATGTCCTGTCTCGCGCGCTGCGCTGCATGGTCTGTGATTTCTTTCACGATTACTTCATCCGTTGTCGTCCGGCGAAGGATCACCCGGGGGTTCTCCGGCAACGGCAGCTCCTGCACGTCAGAAGAACGATACACCGTTTTCCCCACCGACACATCGGCTTTCAGAGCTTTTGTCACGTAGCCTACCTGCCGACCCAGCCAGCCGAAAAACCCCTTTCCGGGGCGCGACGCTCGATTCTGACCAGACGTATCGGACATCACGAATCCGTCCGCAGCCGGACCGCAGCCCATTTTTTCCTCAGACTGTGGCGCCTGCCGTCACTCGCGCGACAGCTCCAGGCTCACGGTCATCCGACGAGCCTGTGGATCATACACGTCGATGAACCGGATGACATCTGAAATTGTCTGCATGGAATGGCCAAATGCCAAGACCCGGCTCCGGGCGCGTTCCCGGCTCCAGCCGAGCACGCTCATCTGATAGGCCGCCACCATCATTCCGGTCCGACGGACCCCTTGGGCACAGTGCACGACAACCGGCTGTCGGGAGGGATCGGACGCAATCGCCAGGAACTGCTCGATGGCCTGCGGTTCGGGCCACCCCCCCAGCCGGACGGGAATCTTCTCCAGTTTCACATCAGCGCGACCCCGCAGCAGCTCAAGTTCCTGCGCGAACTCGGGTTTTCTGGGGTTGGTCCACTCCGGTTCTTCCAGCAAGGCGACGATCGTGCGCGGGCGAACTCGTCGCAGCATGTTGGCGAATTCCCGCACCGAGCGGTTGCCATCGCGATACAGCCGACCGGGATCAACCGTGGCCAGGTGATACGTCTCGAACCACTGCCGCCAGACAAAAAATCCGACGACCAGCACCGCAATCGTGATTCCGACAATCCACCCGATCATGCTGCCTGACGGAGCCACCCCCTCCACGGGCAAGCCCACCTGCACCGTCGTGGGGTTTGGCTTCCATCCCCGACGGCACCCGCCTCAATGGTCGGTTTTCCAGTCAATCCCCGGGTCTTTGTAGTCGGCCGGATCGTCGGGCAGGCGGTTCAGTTCTGCCTCGAGCTTCTCGACGGTCAGATCTTCGTGCAGAACATCGTTGATCAGGGCACAGGGTGCGTTGCCGCAGGCGCCCAGGCACTCCAGCTCCACCACGGTGAACCGTCGATCGGGCGTTGTTTCCCCAAGCTCCAGGTTGTACTTGCGGCACACGTGTTCGGTGAGCTTCTCCGAGCCCAGAATCTCACAGGAAAGCGATCGGCAGACCTGGATCAGATACTTTCCCTTGGGCTTCAGCCAGTATTCTTCGTAGAACGTGGCGGTGTCGATGACCTCGGCGGGGGTAAGCTCCAGAAACTCGGCAATTTCCTGCATCGCCTGAGCGGGAATCCAGCCGTATTCATGCTGCACCGCATGCAAAGCCGGCAGGAGGCACGCACGTTTGTTCGGATACCGGGGAAAGTATCGCTCCGCCAGGTGTTTGCGCAGCGCCTCGGTGAGCAGGGGCTGCCCCTGCATGACACGGGTATGTCGACGATCTTCGGCAATCCAGGCCATGATGCCCTTTGCAAGAAACCGGACAGACCAGCTCTCTGGTGCGGCGCGACCCGCCGCGCCGGCAACACCACATCCTTCCCGAACCTGACCCCGCGCGTCGGCACGAGCGGACGGGACGCCGGATCATCACGTCCGTCGGCCGTGCAGTCAAACGCGTCACCCCGGGCGCAACTGATCCGGCAGGAAGTCAGCGGTCCAGCTCGGCCGCAATCACGTTGATCGACCCCAGCACGGCCACCACATCGCTGATCATGTGCCCCTCGATCAGCTTGGGGAAGACCTGATAGTTGATGAAGATGCAGGGTCGGGTACGGGCGCGCCACGGGCAGTTGCCCCCGTCGGAGACCAGGTAATAACCCAGTTCCCCGTTTGCGCTTTCAATGCAGCCATACACCTCACCGCGCGGCGCCTTGAACCCGCGGTTGCTCATGATCAGCTCAAAATGGTGGATCAGCCCCTCGATGCTGGAGTAGACCTGATCCTTCGGCGGCAGCACCTCCTTGCCTTCGGGACTGACGTTGACAGGCCCGGGCGGGAGGTTGTCAATCAGCTGCCGGATGATGTGCATGCTCTGCTTCATCTCCTCCAGGCGCACCAGATACCGCGCGTAGCAGTCACCGGTGGTCATCACCGGAACCTTGAAATCCACCGCCGGGGCACCCTGCCCGTCCCAGTTGTCGGCAAAGCACAGATACGGCTCGTCCTTCCGCACGTCGCGCCGCACCCCGCTGGCACGGGCCATCGGACCGGAGAGGCTCCAGGAAATCGCCTCTTCGGCGTTGATCACCCCCACCCCGCGCGTGCGGTCAATGAAGATGCGGTTCTTGTTCAGCAGAGTCTCCAGTTCGCCCAGGGCATAGGGCAGTTGATCGTCAATGAACTTCTTCACCATGGTTTTGAACACGGCCTCGTC
>JAVQWE010000202.1:0-5536 GCA_033579175.1 Phycisphaerales bacterium
GGGTCCGCGCCAAGAACTGGAAACGATGGGGCCCTTACCTGGCCGAGCGCCAGTGGGGTACGGTTCGAGAGGACTACTCGGCGGACGGCGACTGCTGGAACTATTTCCCGCATGATCATGCGCGCAGCCGGGCCTATCGCTGGGGTGAGGATGGCATTCTGGGGATTACCGATCGCGAGTGTCGGCTGTGCTTTGCCTTGGCGATGTGGAACGGACGCGATCCGATCCTGAAAGAGCGGATTTTTGGTCTGACCGGTCGGGAGGGCAATCACGGCGAAGACCCCAAGGAATTGTGGTATTACCTCGACTCAACCCCTACCCATAGCTACATGAAGGGGTTGTACAAGTACCCGCAAGCGGAGTTCCCGTATGCGCAGCTTCTGGAGATCAACCGCAAGAAGGGGAAGACCGGCGAATATGAGATCCTCGACACCGGGGTTTTCGACGACGGACGGTATTTCGACGTCTTTGCGGAGTATGCCAAGGCCTCACCCAACGACATTCTCATCCGCCTGACCGTTCACAATCGAGGTCCGGAGCCGGCCCTGCTGCACTTGCTGCCAACGCTCTGGTACCGCAACACCTGGAGTTGGGGTTGCACGCACGAGGGCTGCGAGCGTCGCCCTTGGATGCAGCAGAGCGGCGCCACGAACGTGTCCATGGAACATGTAACCCTTGGCGCCTGGCGGCTGGAGATCGAGCCTGTCCCCGGCGTTCCGGGGCCGGAGCTGCTGTTCACAGAAAATGAAACGAACACCGCCCGGCTTTGGGGCGCAGCCGATGGTCCCAAGCATGCCAAAGATGCCTTCCATGATTTCGTCATCCACGGCAAGGCGGATGCCGTCAACCCCGGTCACTTTGGCACCAAAATGGCCGCCTGGTACCGACTGAAGCTTCCTTCCGGCGGGTCGGCAACGGTGCGCCTGCGGCTGTTCTCACTTGAAGAAGCGCCTGCGACGGCATTTGATGCGGAATTTGATCGTGTTTTCGCTCAGCGACAGGCCGAAAGCGACGAGTTCTACGCCGTCAAGATTCCGGCGGCGCTCGATGAGGAGCAGCGGCGCGTGGCCCGGCAGGCGTACGCCGGGCTGTTGTGGACCAAACAGTTCTACCATTACGTCGTGAAGGATTGGCTGGAAGGCGATCCCTGGCAGCCCAAGCCTCCGGAATCGCGCAAGAAAGGACGAAACCGCGACTGGGTGCACCTGTTCAGCCGCGATGTGCTGAGCGTGCCGGACAAGTGGGAATACCCCTGGTTTGCCGCCTGGGACCTTGCGTTTCACATGATTCCGTTTTCGCGCATCGATCCGCAGTTCGCCAAGGACCAGCTGGGTCTGTTTCTGCGCGAATGGTACATGCACCCCAACGGGCAGATTCCTGCCTATGAGTTTCAGTTCAGCGATGTGAACCCGCCGGTGCATGCCTGGGCATGCTGGCGGGTGTATAAGCTGACGGCCCCGCGCGGGCAGCGGGATCAGCGCTTCCTCGGGAGCATGTTCCAGAAGCTGCTGATGAACTTCACCTGGTGGGTCAACCGAAAAGACACCGAAGGCAAGCACATTTTCGGCGGCGGCTTTCTGGGGCTGGATAACATCGGGCTGTTCGATCGCTCGCAACCCCTGCCGTCAGGTCGACGGCTCGAACAGGCCGACGGCACGGCCTGGATGGCGTTCTTCTGCACCAACATGCTGGCCATGGCATGCGATCTGGCGATCAACAACCCGGAGTACGAGGACATCGCCAGCAAGTTCTTCGAGCACTTCGTGGCCATCAACGTCGCCATGAACACCCACGGCGGGACGGGCCTGTGGGATGAACAAGACGGATTCTACTACGATCAGCTCAACACCCCCGGCGACGAGCCGACCATGAAGCTCAAGATCAGGTCCATGGTCGGCCTGATTCCGATGTTTGCCTGCGAGGTGATCGAGCCTGAGGTGATCTCAAAACTGCCGGGCTTCAAGAAGCGGATGGACTGGTTCCTGAAGTATGAGCCGGAGATGAGCCAGCATGTCACCGTCGATCCCACAGCCACCGGCGTCGGTGCCAGAGGGCACTTGCTTTCCATTCTCACCAGAGAGCGGCTGGTGCGAATCCTGCGATACATGCTTGATGAGAATGAGTTTCTCAGCGATTACGGCATCCGTGCCCTCTCGAAGGCTCACTCGGAACCATACACCTTCTATCTCGACGGGAAGGAGTTTTCGATCCGCTACACCCCGGGCGAATCTGACACCTGGATGTTCGGAGGCAACAGCAATTGGCGGGGACCGATCTGGTTTCCCGTGAATTACCTGATTATTGAAGCTCTGGAACGCTACTACTTCTATTACGGCGATTCCCTCCAGGTGGAGTGCCCGACGGGAAGCGGCAGGTGGATGAATCTGCTGGATGTCGCACGGGAGATCGAGCGGCGATTGACCCGAATCTTCCTGCCCGATGCCAACGGAAATCGCCCTTGCCATGCCACCAATGCCGGGGGACGGCTGTATGCCGAAGACCCCCATTTCAAGGACCTGGTGCTGTTTTACGAGTATTTCCACGGTGACACCGGCCGGGGCATCGGAGCCATGCATCAGACCGGCTGGACCGCATTGGTGAACCGTTGCTTTGAGGGCCTGGCCCGTCGAAGCGCGGCAAGTGTTGCTGCGGATACGCCTGCGCGCGCGAAAGCTCCGGCTCTGGTGCCTGGCTCGTAAGTGGCGATTCTGCAAGGACTTAGCCTTTCGGCGATCGCAGGTGGCTGCACCGGGTTGGAGACGAGACCGGTCGGAGAGGTTTTCACCGGGTAGCCCATCCATTTTCGCGCCGGCGGTGTCTACACTACGAAAGTTGAGGGAAAAGCCGATGCGGTCTTGTGCTCCCGTGTTCTTGTGGATGTTGGTCCTGACCGCCAGCGCCACCGAGCCGACCACGAGGCCGGCAACGACCCCTGCCCACGGATTGCCCCTCATCGATGATCCGGTAGCCGCCAGCAAGCTTGCCAGCCTGAACCGGGCCGCCGAGGCCATGAGCGACATCGATCAGGTGCTGCAGCGTTACCAGCGGTTCATCGCCACCCACGCCGGCACCCAAGCGGCGCAAGAGGCCTATAAGGCCATGGAACTATGGCAGGATCGCAAGGCTCGGGGGCTGATCCGCATCGGCGGTCGATGGCTGGCCCCCGAAGAGCTGGATCAGCTTCGCTCCAGAATCCCTGAAAAGATTGCCTCTGTCCGCCAGCTTCTTGCCGCAGGCCAGCTTCGTGATGCCGAAAAGCTGCTGAGCGAGATTCTGGAGCTGGACTCGCGCAACATCGCCGCGCTGTATCTGAGCGGTCTGGTGCAATATCAGCAGGATCAGCTTCCCCAGGCCCGCCGCAGCTTTGAGGCCGTTAACGCCCTGATCGAAGGCCACGCCCCCACCCTGAACAACTTGGCGGTGGTGAACTATCGCCAGAATCAACATGCCGTGGCATTGAACCTCTTCGAGCAGGCCATGGACGCGGCCCCGCGCGATCCCATCATCATCGACAACGTCGCCGAAGCGCTGCAAGCCCTGCCCGAACGGCACCGCCGTGGCTCGGCGGTGGAACGCGTCACCCGCAAATTTCAGCAACAGGAGGCGGCGTTGGCGGCCGCCATGCGCCAGAAGGGTCTCTACCGCTGGGGCGCCGGTTGGGTTGAGAAGGCACAGCTCGACCAGCTCCTGGCCGCCGAGCGGGAAGTGCAGGATAAGATCGCCCGCTACAAGGCCGAATTCGAGTCGCTGGGCTTGCGGGCCGAGGACCTGGCTCGCCAGATCGAAGATGCCAACCGTCACTTGAAGCGCATCGAAGACAGCTCCTACTTCGTCACGACCGATGGTCGGATCATTCGCCGTCCGTTGCCCGAGTACTACTACGACGAACGGCGCCGACGCGACGATCTGATCTCCGAGCGTTTGCAGGCACTGGCCCGGCAGAAAGCGCTGCGCGAACAGGCGGATCGGGTCACTCAAGACCTGCCTGTTCCCAAATACACCGGAGTGCTGCGCCTGATCGGAGATGAAGGAACCCCCCTGGCTCCCTCCACCCAACCCTCCTGACGACGGCAAGGATCCGCTTGCGGCAGTATCGCCACCGGCTTCGTCAGGCCGGGGTGAAATCTGGCACTTCGACTTCCATCGGCTCGGTGATGAAACTCGAGGCTTTGGTCAGGGGTTCTCGAGCTTCTTCCCGATGCGTCTGCAGGATCAGCTCCAGTGAGTTCTTGAGGTTCCGACGGCATTCATCCAGCGATGGCCCGGCGGTGATCGTGCCCCGGATCTCTTCGACCCAGCCCACGTACCATCCATCCGGCCGCTGCATGTAGATGGTGTGGTAGCACTGTCTCATGCCTGCATTCAACCTCGTGGCGGTGGGGTGTCAACAGATATGTTGCGGAACCGACAGCTTCGCCAGCGACCATGGCATCGCGCAAGACAGGATTTCCGACGGATCAGCCGAGGTTCAGGAACTCGCGGATGTGCTGATCCCAGATCCGTTGGGCCTGGGGATCGGCCAGCGGAAGCCGCAGCTCGTTGATCACCTTTGTGCCCATCCGGATGGCCTCGGCCCAGCAGGACGTGCAGGTGCCTTCGAAGATCTCCTGTCCGAAGGCATTGCGAAAGGGGGGCTTTGCCAGTCGTGGCCCGACATTCCCGCAGCGACGGCAGTGAACCTGACCCTCACCGGCAGTGACGACAGGCCCGGCGGCCTTCAACTCCGGCACGGGCGCACCCAGCTCCCGCAAGGTTGCGATCATCTCGTTCTTCACGAGCGAGTCGCCCCGGCGGTCGGCTGCTTTCACGCCCTCGGTGAGGGTGGCCACGGCGGCGGAACGGTCCGAAATCTGCAGTTGCGCCGCCGCCAGCAGTTGGTAGGCCTTGCTGAGATTCGGATTGAGCTCAATCGCCCTGCGGAACGATCCGACGGCCTCGCCTGCCAGTCCCGCCTCCAGAAGCGCCTTGCCAAGCGAGAAGTGGGCCAATTCGTTGTTGGGGTCGTCGTTGGCCATCTTGCGGAACTGCTCAATGCGTGCTGTGTCGGTCATTCCTGCTCCTTCGAACTCCGGATTATACGGCGAAAGCGTGCCGGAGATGCGATCATACAGGAAGAATCGCCGCCATGGCTGGGTGGCGCGATAGTATGTAACCAGCGTGAGATTCCTCGGCCCCAGGTCGTGTGCACGGACGACCCGGTTATCGTCGATGGCCGGCCTTTCGATGTTGTACACCGGCTCTTCTTCCGGATTGCATCCGGGATTCCAGCGGAAAAATACCACCGCCGGCTGATCGGATAATCCCGCCAGCGCCCGTTCGATCTCCGGCAGCTGGGTCACCTGAAAAAACTCGTCCCGGTGGACTCGGTTGAACTCGGGTAATTCCGCGATGCTCACACCCGCCGTCGAAAGCCAGGAGAACACCCATACGGTCGAGTGCCACCGGCCGGCAGCGCGACACAGGGCGTCGATTCCCGCCAGAGCCAGGAGGATGACCGCCGGCGCGGTGGTCAGCGTGTAATGGGGCAGCCAGAAGG
>JAVQWE010000203.1:0-5533 GCA_033579175.1 Phycisphaerales bacterium
GGCCCTTCTCCGATGACGGCATACTTCATTCCCGCGCGGCCGGCCTGCGCAAAAGCGCGCAAGCCGAGGTGGAAGCCCTTCCAGTCCAGCAATCTTCCGATGCTGACAAAGTCATAGGCGACATCGCCCGATGCCAAATCCCCCGCCGGCGATGGTGCGGCAGCAGGCAGGCAGTCCCGGGTGCTCTCGGGCAACAGACCCGAAAGGTCCTCCGGACCGATGCCAACCGAGCTTAGCAGTTCCAGACATACCGGGTTCCAGGCACGCAGACGGGCCTGAGTCTCCCGAGTGGCGGCGATGGCGCAGTCGGCACGACGCACGGTAAGCCTTGTCAGCGGGTCCATTTCCAGCAATCGGCGCATGAAGTTGCGCGTAATCTCGGCAATCTTTCCACGCACGGTCATGCCCTTGAGCATCGCAACGGACGCGTGCTCGGCCGCGCCAACCGGGCCCCAGACGAATGGCGCGCCGGCGAAGGCGGCACCCGCCGGCATCCAGTAACGCCCCCAGTTGACGTGGTGAACCAGGTCATATTGCTCGCGTCGCTGCAGCCGCCTGATTGTGGGAATGATGGTCAACTGCCAGAGGTAATAGTAGAGGTTGGCGGTCGCGTAGCTCTTGACCATGAGCTTCCGCGGCAGGAGCGATGCCCGGTAGACGATGCGCATCCGCACTTGCGGGTTGGCCGCAAGGTATGCCTCCAGCTCCCGGCGGAATTCGTGGGTTGTCAGCAGGGTCAGCTCATGCCTTCTGGAGAGGCGCAGAGCGTAGTTCCAGCCGATCCCCGCTTCTGATCCCATTCCGGGGCAACACGAAAACGCCACCAGCAGCACCTTGGCCATGCTCAGATCGGTTCTCGCATGGGTGGCTCCGTCCTGCCGGTTCTGCCGGAAATCAGGAACGCGCCGCCCACGACAACCGCCACGAACAGCGAGAGGTTCACTCCCACGGCGGCGCCACGGACCTCGTCGAGCCAGACAAGGGCCACTCCGGCGGTTGCCGCGACGATCGCCGAGGCCAGCGTGGCGTAGAATACCGCATCTTGCCGCCCGCGGGTCTGAAGCATCATGTTGATCAGCATACTCAGCCCGAGGACGACCGGTGTGGCCGCCACGATCCAGACCACCCCTGCAAGATTCGAATACAGCGGACCGTAACAAAGCTGCAGCAACGGCTTGCCCAGCGCCACCAGCGCGCCCCACCCCACCAGTGGCAGGATGACAAGCGCTGCCAGTCCCGCAAGCGTCACGCGCAGCGCCTGCGGCGTGCCCCGGTGACGCGACATTGCCGGCAGCAGGACGGCGGCGAAGGCAATGTTCATCTGAATCAGCGGCAGCACGAGATTGGAAATTGCCCGGAGACCTGCGCTGGATTCGATTCCGTGAAACTCCGGAAGCACCAGATAACACAACTGCGTGGGCAAAAGACCAAGAAACGCGCTGCCGACCGCCCAACGGCCATACTCCCAGTGCGCCCGGGCGGCGCGACGCAGGATCGGAGCCCGCACTCGCGGCGGCCAGACGAGCCGCAACCCGACCAGTAAGACGCCCGAGGCCAAAACCGAAGCCAGTGCCATCGTGCAGATCGCCGTGGTCGTCGTCAGCTTCCCCGATGCCGACAGCATCGCCAGTGCCGCCACCACGATCGCGAGATACACAGCCCCCCCCGCCGCCGAACGTTGCGGTTGCTGCTGAACATACCACGGGCGACGCGCCAGCCACAGCAGCAGGATGAGCGGCCCGGCTGCGGCCATCGCCAGCAGAGGCGTGGCGATCGGGTGGGCCCCGACCAGCAGGCATACGCCGGCCGCGGCGGCCATGAGTCCGGAAATCGCCACTGCCACGGGCGTCTGCAGAACCAACACGGCCCCCAGATACGCCGGAAGGCGCGCGGAGAATCGTCGGGGTCCGTAGATGAGCAACGGCTCAACCACCGCCGCCGTGTGGACCGTCGCCAGCAGCAGGAACACGGTAAAGGCGATGGTGAACCTGCCGAAGTCCGCCGGGGAAAGCCAGCGCGCCAGCAGCAGCAGGATCAGCAGGTTCGCCAGAGAAAACAGCGCCTGATCGACCAGCGACCAGGCGCCGCGCGAAACCCACCGCCCCAGCCACAGCGAATGCGAGGACACCACGGGATGGGCCGAAATCGGAGTCATCCGGCGACAGGACACCTCTGTAGTGTCCATCGGCACAATCCGCACGACGCCGAACGAGCGAAAACCATGGCTCGCCCATCGCCATGTCAAAGGGTTTATCGGAACTGACGGATCACTTGGCCCCTCGACGCAGCAGAACGGCCGGGATCGTCTGCACCAGCAGCGACAGATCGTGCCAAAGGCGTCGGCGACGAATGTACCGGATGTCCATCCGCGCCCACTCGTCGAAGGTCACGCGGCTGCGACCATGCACCTGCCAGATGCAGGTTAAACCCGGAGCCACATCCAGCCGGCGGCGATGCCAGCGGTCGCACCCGTCGCTTTCCTCCACCGGAAGCGGGCGGGGTCCGACCAGTGACATGTCCCCCTTGAGCACGTTAAACAACTGCGGCAGCTCATCCAGACTCGTCCGACGAAGAAACCGCCCGATCGGCGTCACCCGCGGATCGTTGGTGATCTTGAAGGCCGGACCGTCCTGCTCGTTCAGCGCTGCCAACTGCCGCTTCATGGCTTCGGCATCCGTGCGCATCGTGCGGAACTTGTAGATCGTAAACGGCTTGCCACCCAGCCCCGCCCGACGCTGCTTGAATAAAACCGGACCCTGTGGATCGGTAACCTTGATCAAGGCAGCCACGGCCAGCAGCACCGGGGACAGCACAACCACCCCGCAACTGGCGGCAACGACATCGATCAGCCGCTTCCACCAGGGAGTCGGCCGGACGAACATCGGTGCCAGCGGGGCAACGTCCTGATCATCCGACGGAGGAATTTCGTCGCGGAGCCTGGAATCGAAGGAATCGGCCGACGGTGCCTTGCCGCGGGACGGTCCGCGCCGACCAACCGAGAGCCGGTCGTCCTCCTCGCCGGGGGTCCAGGCCGAGGGGTAGGCGTACACCGTGCAAATCGGGTCCAGCCCGCGCCGACGCGCCATGGAACAGGCGCGTCGGGCAAAGAACCAGGCTCCCCCGGCATCCGTATCCGGCAGGATGCAGGCGACGGCATCGTCGTCGTAGCGCCCGACCTCATCCGTGGTGCGGGCGACATCCAGCAGAACCCGCGCCAGTCGCAGGATCGAC
This sequence comes from Phycisphaerales bacterium, assembly GCA_033579175.1. Lineage (GTDB taxonomy): Bacteria > Planctomycetota > Phycisphaerae > Tepidisphaerales > Tepidisphaeraceae > JAVQWE01. Next base: position 3,232 of record JAVQWE010000203.1, read on the forward strand.
CATTCCCCCGCGTCGTTTCGCAGCCGCAGGACCACCAGCGCAAATTCACGCTCGTGCCGGTCGGCGCGGGCACGCTCCCGCTGCAACAAGCCTGCCATCTGCCGCGGGGTGTACAGATCGCGCAGGGAACGGAAATCTTCGACTCTCGCCGGCGAATGCCGAACCAGCCCAAGACGCATTTTCTACCTTCTTCCCGACGGCACGCCCGAGCGCAGACCGATCCAACGCGATACTGGCAGCCTCCACGCCGCCAGCCCGATCGGTCAACACACACGGGGAATCAAATCTCCGGCCCCACCGGATGCACGTAGGGCCGATGAAACGTGCCGCTGATTTCTCCCACTTTCGCCCCATTTGACTTGGGGCGAAATCGATCCGTCTCCTGACTCTGGGCTTGGTCCACAGCCCCTTCGGAGGCTGGACCCATAACGCCCATGCCTCCAACCCTACCCTACCGGCCCAAGTTGCCAGGATCGAAGGCGCCTTTCCCTGCCGGCAGGTTTTGCGCGATATTGTGTAATCGAAGCCATACTGGCGCGTCAACCGCTAAATTTCAGATCGACCGGTCCATCGATTGGATTGACGAATCGCCCGCGGACGGCTTCGGTTCTTCGGGGAATCGCGCCTTACTCCCGATATTACCGGAACTTACGACGGATCCGGCCCCGAAACCGTTCGCCCGGCAACCGTTCACCACGGCCCCGAGCACGCGGCAACCGACGCTCAGCAACCCATCCCGGGCCGCCACCGCCTCGCGACGGTTCGTCTTACCCGATCGAACGATCAAGAGCGCCCCATCGCAAACTGCCGCGATGATCCGGGCATCGTCCACGGCAACGGCGGCCGGTGCATCGATCAAGACGATATCGTATTTGCCGGCCAGCCCGTCAAGTAAATCGCTAAATCCTTGTGTATTCAGGAGTTCCGACGGATCTTTAGGCACTTCCCCGGCGGGCATTACGTGCAGATGTTCGATGGTAGTGCGACGGATGGCTCGTTCGTTCAACTCCCCACTAGCAAGGACATCCACCAGCCCGACCGCGTCGCTGACCCCGAAAATGCGATGTTGCACCGGGTCACGGAGATTGGCATCGATCAGCAGGACGTTCTTACCCCCCTTGGCCAGCAGAATGGCCAGGTTGCTGGCGATGGTGCTCTTCCCATCCATTTGCCCGGGAGAGGTGATGACAATCCGACGGGCACCTGACTCCTGAAGGGCAAACTGCAAGGAGGTCCGCAGACCCCGTAATGCCTCCGCCACGGCCCCCACGCTGTCGCTATGAACGGCCCAGCCGAACGTCTCGAGCGTCCGACCGCTCGCCGAAGGTGGCACCGCCCCGAGAACCTGTACCCCGATTGCCGCACGGACGCCGCCGGGGGAAACCAGCCTCGGATCGGCCGATTCCCGTACCAAAGCCAGAATACTCCCTAACACGAGTCCTAACAGGCCCGATACCGGCAGCACGGACGCCGCCTGCGGGGAATACCGGGCCTCGTCGGCAGAGGGAGGCTCAATGACCTGCGTGCTGATCAGCCCGGAATCTACCGCCAGACTCACTTCCTTGATCTTCCGGGCCAGTTCTTCCGACGTCGCGCGCAATCGTTCGCGGTCGCGCTCCAAGGTCGTCAGAGTGGCCCGCTGTTCGCTCTTTTGCTGCCGTGCGGCCGACGCGGCTACACTTTCAGCCTCCAGAGTCCGGCGGATCTCGCTTTCACGCTGCTGGGCCATGAGCCAGCGCTGCTTGAGCGCGGCAACGTACTGCCTCTGCAGCTCACTGATCCGCTCGGCAGTCTGTTTCACCGCAGGATGGCTGGGCAGGTAGGTTCGGGCAAGGCTCGCCTGCTTCTTCTGCTGCGCTGCCAATTCGGCGCGGAGCTGTTCGATCTCGCCGTCGGTCAATCCTCCGGCCGGAAGGAACGCATCCAGTTTGTCCGAATCCATCAGATTCGTGGCCGCCGCGGCCGAGGCATACTCGGTCTTGAGCCGGATGGTCTCCAGTTCGGCCTGCGTCAACGCATGGGAGAGGCTGTCCAGCCGTCGATCTTCCCCCGTCCCCGAGTCTTCAGAACTGACTTTGGGATGCCGCGCGCGAAACTCCGCCAGCGCCAGCTCTGTCTTTTGCAGTTCGGCGTCGATCCGCGCCTTTTCCTCCTTGAAAACGGCCGAGATGTCGTCAAAGCTGCTGCGGCGCTGCTTTTTCTGGAACGCCTCGTAGGCTTCGTTGATGCTGTTGAGCAGCTTGACTCCCTCGGCCGGGTAAGGCGTGCGGAGGGAGAGCGTGATCAACTCATCCCCGCGCCC
>JAVQWE010000204.1:0-5522 GCA_033579175.1 Phycisphaerales bacterium
CGTCGGCCGCTCAGATCATGAGCCTGCTGGTCCGCCTCAACCGCGACCTGGGCAAGACCCTGGTGATGGTGACGCATGATCCCCGTTGCGCCCAATACGCATCACAGACCCTGCATCTGGAAAAAGGTCGGCTGGTGGAGCAGACGGCCGCCGTGCACTGACCGGTGAAAGAGATTCGCCATGTTGCATCCAAGGTTCATTCCGCTGGTGTTGAAGCAATTGAGTCGTCGACAGGTGCGCACGCTTTTGACACTGCTGGGAGTGGCGACGGCGATGTTCCTGTTCACGGTGGTTCAGGCGATGCAATCGGGAGTTCGTGCGGCGACGACCGCATCCGCCCGGGAAACGACCCTGGTCGTCTACCGCCAGCACCGATATTGCCCCTTTACCAGCCGCCTGCCCCAGCATTACGCCCGGCGGATTGCAGCGATTCCGGGGGTCGTGGGGGTTGTGCCCGTACAGATCGTTGTAAGCAATTGCCGCACCAGTCTGGATGTGGTGACCTTCCGCGGTGTGCCGGCGGAGGATGCCGAGGCATACTTCCGGAACGCCTTCCGCATTGTCGAAGGCTCTTTCGAGCAGTGGCGGAGCCGAAGCGACGCCGCCCTCGTCGGCAACACGTTGGCGCAGCGCCGCCGGCTGAAAACCGGCGACCGTTTCTCGGCCGCGGGTGTGACCGTCACCGTCGCCGGCATCATCGATTCCTCACGGGAACAGGATCGCAACAGCGCTTACGTGCACCTGCCGTTTCTGCAACAGTCGGCGGGACTGCGGAAGCTCGGCGTGGTTACGCAGTTCAACGTGGCCGTGGACGACCCGGCCCGACTTGAAACGGTCGCCCGCGCCATCGACGCCGAATTCGCCTCCGAGGCCGACCCCACCAGCACCTCCAGCGAGCAGGCGTATGTCGCCCGCGCTGCTCAGGATGTGATTCGCGTCGTCGAGTTCACCCGGTATCTGGGTTGGGGTTGCCTGGTTGCCGTGCTGGCACTGGTGACAAACGCCATCGTGCTCAGTGTGCAGGACCGCGTGAAGGAACATGCCGTGCTACAGACGCTTGGATATCGGCCGGGCACGATCGGGAGGCTGGTGATCACCGAGGGGCTTGCCGTAGGACTGCTGGGGGGAGTGCTGGGCGCCTTCTTGGCGGCGGCGGTGCTGGCCTGGAAAAAAATGACGCTCGCAACGGAGGGGTTGAGCATCAGCGTTCGCTCCGATGCGTGGATCGTCCTGAGCGGGCTGGCCGTCGCCGCGGCGTTGGGCGTGGTGGCCGGGCTGGTGCCGGCATGGCAGGCCAGTCGTCGCTCCATCGTCGAATGCTTCCGTGCTGTATGAGGGAAATCACATGGGACTGCCCCTGGATTATGCAATTCGGAACCTCGGTCGCTCTCCCGTGCGGCTGGGGCTGAGTCTGGCCGGCAGCACGCTCGTGGCATTGCTGGCACTGACGGCCGCGGGATTCGTCCGGGGGATGGACCGGAGCCTGGCGACCCAGGGCAGCCCGGACAACGTGTTGTTCTACGGGGCCGGCAGCGAGGAGAGCATCGAGCGCAGCGAGATCAACCCGGCTGTACCGGCACTGGTGGAGGCTCACGTGCCGGGGGTCCGCCGCCGGGCCGAAGTGCCCTACATTTCGCCGGAAGTTCACATTCAGACGACGGTCCGACGCTCCCCGGAAGACCCGCAGAATCCTCAAGTGCTGGTTCGGGGCATCACGCCGGCGGCCTGGCTGGTGCACAGCGGGGCGCGGGTCACGGAAGGTCGGGCTCCCGAAGCGGGACGCGATGAGCTTCTGGTCGGTCGGCTTGTGCACCGTCGTCTGGGGCTCACACCGGAGGAACTCGGGCCGGGCAGTCGTCTGTGGTTTTACGATCGCTACTGGACCGTGGTGGGGCGATTTGAGTCGGCCGGTTCGGTGGCGGAATCGGAAATCTGGTGTCCCTTGTCTGACCTTCAGATCGCGACGCGCCGGGAGAATCTGTCTTGTGTGGTGGTGACGTTCGACAGTCCGGACGGATTTGACAACGCCGACATCTTCGCGCGGCAACGGCTGGATCTGGAGCTGGTTGCTCGCCGTGAGCAGGACTATTACGGCGCGCTGGCCCGTTTCTTTGCGCCCGTGAAGCTGCTGGTCTGGATCACGGCGGTGCTGATCGCTTCAGGAGGTCTGGTAGGGGGCTTGAACACGATGTACGCGGCCTTTGCCTCGCGGGTGCGGGAAGTGGGGGCGCTGCAGGCCATGGGTTTCGGGCGCGCAACGATCGTCAAGAGCCTGGTGCAGGAATCGTCGCTGGCCGCGGCGGCGGGCACGTTTGTCGCCATAGTTCTGGCGGTTCTGTTCCTGAACGACCTGACCGTGCAGTTCTCGCTGGGTGCCTTCGGCCTGGCGATTGACGGTGTGGCGGTCCTGCTGGGAATCGCCGCGGGGCTGGTCGTGGGAATTTGCGGGGCAATTCCTCCGGCCATCCGGTGCCTTCGACTGCCGATCACCGAGGCATTGAAGGCTGCATGAATCCTCCGAGAAAGGAGAAGTACGATGAGATGGACATGCGTATCTATGGTGATTCTGGCAACCTCGGTGCTGATGGCCGGCTGTGATGATCCGGCCGATGCGCCCGCAGCCAGGCGCGGCACCGATGCCGCCAGCACGTTGCCCGCAGGGCTGTTGCTGACCGCCGCGCCCCCGGAGCCACGGAACATCGCGGACCTGCGGGACACTGCTCGGCCGGGCGCGCGGGTTGTGCTTCGGGGCGTGGTGGCCGGGCGGGCTGAGCCGATTGCCTCAAACCGCGCCATGCTCACCCTTCTGGATGCCGCGATCCGCACCTGTGACAGTGTTCCCGGCGATTCCTGCCCCACGCCGTGGGATGCATGCTGCGAACCCTCCGATGTGCTGGCCCGGCACAGTGCGACGATTCAAGTGGTGGACGAGTCCGGCCAACCCCTGCGTGTGTCGCTGTCGTCGATGCCCGGGATTCGGCCGGCTGCCCGGCTGGTGGTCACTGGTAAGGTTCGTTCCGGCGGCGAGGGCAGCCTCGTGGTTGACGCCGACGGCATCTTCGTGGAACGCTGAACGAAGACGAGCACTGAGGAATCAGGTTCACCGACCAGCACTCACCCCCATGGAGAGGGTTTCTCCCCAGAAGTCTGCCAAAATGGCAGAGACGATACCGGATCGACGCCTGCCGCGTCGGTTACTGAAGCGCCGGTGGAGCGTTACCGTCCTATCGATGAAGGAACAGGCGGCGCGCCAGAGGCCGTGTCAGGCAAGGGTCTGGGGGGATGGGACGGGAAGCATGACTTTGACGGGGGAAAGCCGGATTCCTCGAATTTCTTGGGAAAACTGGTGGAAATCCGCGATTGGGAGGTGGCGGGGTGGAAACCGTTCAGAAGGAGGCAATTGGGCCGTGAGGGGCTCGAACCCCCGACCTCCGCCTTGTAAGGGCGGCGCTCTGGCCAACTGAGCTAACGGCCCGGACGAGCCTTCGGATCATAACACGCCAGCGGAGATTTGCATCACCGGCGGCCGGCGCTATCCTGACGCGAGTATGCGCATTATTCGCTTCCTCAGTGGTGGATCGACCTGCTTCGGCGTGCCGGTGGACGAGAGGTCGGCGCGTCGGATCGAGGGGGATCTGTTTGGCAGCTTCCGGGTGACGGATCAGACCCTGCCGATCGACAAGCTGCTGGCGCCGATCGTGCCGACCGACATCCTCTGCATCGGGCTGAACTATCGCGAGCACGCCGCGGAGTCCGGCAGTCCCATCCCCAGAAACCCGATGCTTTTCCTGAAGGCCAGCAACACCCTGAACAACCCGGGCGACCCGATCCCGATTCCACGGCGGAGCCGCGAGATCGATTACGAGGCCGAACTGGCCGTCGTCATCGGCAAAGCCGCCCGGCACGTCAGCCGTCAGCAAGCCCTGGACTACGTCCTGGGTTATACGTGCGCCAACGACGTCTCAGCGCGCGACTGGCAGCGCGACAAGGATCTGGGCGGAGGGCAATTTGCCCGCGGGAAATCGTTCGATGGCTTCTGCCCGTTGGGGCCGTGGATCGTGACGAAGGACGAAATCCCCGATCCCAACGCGCTGCGCATCCGTTGTGTGCTCAACGGAAACGTCATGCAGGATCATACAACCGCCGACATGATCTTCTCCGTGCCGGAGTTGATTGAATCACTTTCCAGCACGATGACGCTGCGCCCCGGAAGCGTCATTCTTACCGGCACACCGCAGGGCGTCGGATTTGCGCGCACCCCGCCGGTGTGGCTGAAGGCGGGTGACACGGTCAGCATCGAGCTGGAGCGGATCGGCACCCTGACCAACCCGGTCGTGAACGAACCCTGACACCGCCGAACGCCACTGGTCGGCGTGGCGCTGCGCTCAGGACGAGCTGAAGTCGCCGCGGGCCATCCGCTGGTGGCGCATGGCCTGGGCGACATCTCCCCTCCGCAGGAGGATGGCCGCGATGCGATCGTGTGCCTCGGGGAAGTTCGGGGCTAAAGAAACTGCGATCCGCAGCGCCGTCAAGGCGCGATCGGTATCCTGAAGCTCGTCCAGGGCCGCACCCAGAAGGTAATGTGCCTGTGGAAAGCCATGCACGAGTGAGACAGCGCGCAGCGCGTGTTCGGCGACCTCCTGCCACCGGGCCTTGGGGATCAGGCACACCGCCAGTCCATAATGAGCCTGCTCGTTTTCCTCGTCGAGGGCAAGGGCACGCCGATAGGCCGCTTCGGCCTTTTCCAGAAGTCGCTGAGCCCGATACAGATTGCCGAGCACCAGGTAAAGATGCGGCGAGGGCGGGGCGGTCTGCTCGACTCGAGAGAGTCGCGCCAGCGCCGCTTCGCGCTCGTCCAGAGCAAGCTCGCACTGGGCGATGGCACTCTGCAGATCGTGTGAGCCGACGGCGGAGTTTTCGATGCCCCGCAGGACGCGCAGCGCCTCGCGATGCTGGCCAAGTTCACCCAGGCAATGTGCCAGCGCCATGGCGTAGCGGAGTTCCTGGGGATGCGATTCGTGCAGGGCGCGCAGGATGGGTTCGGCCAGCCCGGGCCGACGGGCGTGAAGGTGTACGGCCGCGAGGTTGAATTGGGTTTCGCGCGCTGCGCGCGCGGCCAGCTCGGTTCCGCCGGCGGGGTCGGGGGCAAGGTATCCCAGGTCAATCAGTTGCTGGACGGCAGCGGCACTGGCAGCCGAATCCACGCGAAGATCGGGGGGGTGCATTCCGGCCGGACCCTCGCAAGCGTCCCAACTGGGGATTGACTGAACTCTGGGCGGGCATTCGAAGGCTGCCAGCAAGGGGGATCCTTCCATGTCCTGGCCAACGGGCAGACCCAGCAAGGTCAGGAGCGTCGGAGCGATGTCCAGCAGGGTCGCGCCGTAGATGCGTTCGTCCCGGCGGATTCCCGGTCCTTTGATCAGCAGAATTCCGAAGTGTCGATGCCACAAGGCGGCCTGCGCTTCGTGCGTCTGTGCCGGCACCATCGGCCGGAGGTGGTCGCTATGGAAGCCGTGATCGGA
>JAVQWE010000205.1:0-5513 GCA_033579175.1 Phycisphaerales bacterium
GCTGGTGACGGGCGTGCTGCTGCTGGCGGCGATCGGTCTGAACGCCACCATCCAGAAGATGCAGCTGACCTTCCGCAAGCAGCCGGTTGCCTTGCAGAAGCCGTTGAAAGACCTTCCCGCCCGGCTGGGTCCGTGGGTGCAGGTGACGGTGGACGAACGCGCGTCCTATGAAATGGAGGAGGCGCTGGGCACCCGGGAGTACATCTCCCGCGATTACGTCGATTCGCGGATCGTGCCGGCGGCGCTGATCGAGCAGTTCAAAGGAAAAAAATACGCCGAGCAGCAATTCATGCTCGACAAGCTGCGGCAGACGCACCCTCAGGCCGTGATGCACATGCACATCCCGTATTACACCGGCATGGTAGATACGGTCGCGCATATTCCCGACCGCTGTTACGTCGCCGACGGGTTTGAGCCGTCGGCGGCCGTGACGAGTCGCTGGAAGTGTTTTGAAGGCAGGGGCGATGACCGCGCCGCCGCCAAATTCATCCATTTTGAGGATCAGGTTGCCGGGCGCAGGGCGGTTTCGCGCAACGTGGCGTATTTCTTCCACGTCAACGGGCGTTACACCAGCAGCTCGCTGGATGTGCGTGCCGAGCTCCAGAACCTTCTGGAGAAACATGGATATTACGCCAAAATTGAGCTGATGATGGTGCTCAACGACCGTGACCGCGCCGCCGCCATCATGGATGAATTCCTCTCCCACGCCCTGCCGGAGGTGGAGAAAGTGCTCCCTGACTGGAAACAGGTCAAGTCAGGGCAGAAATCGGCCGCGAAGTCATCGCCATAGAATGAGGCGGAAGAATCCATGGCACGCCACCGCGTCAATACCGCGTTCATCCTCAAGCTGGGTATCGGCATCGTCGTCGTCATCGCCGTTCTGGGCGGGTTGTACTGGTACAAGTTCGTCTACTCCAAGAACCCGTTGCCGCTCGTGGAAGCGGGTGACAAGGCGATGGCCGAAGGCGCCTATGAGAAGGCGATTGAGGCGTATGCCAGTGCCATCAAGCTCAATGACAATGACCCGATGGTCTGGGTGAAACTCGGCGACGCCCATAACTACCTCGCCGCCGAGGACATGCAGAACCTGCTGAAGGCCCGGAGCGTATGGGAAGCAGTCATCACGGCCAATCCGCGGCTGTTGCCGGCGCATCAGCGGATGCTGAAGTTCTGCCGCGAGTTTGCGGAGGCTGCTCCCGGGGCCTCCCGGGTGCAATGGCTGGATCGCGCCGCCGAAACCGCCAAGGCCATCCTTCGGATCAACCCGCAGGACAAGGAAGCGCAGTTCGTCGTTCATCAGGCAGCGATTGACGGCTGGCTCGCCGGCGCCCCCACCCCGCCGGAGCGGATCAGCGAGTCCATCTCCGAGCTCCGCAAGCTCCAGCAGGAGCAGCCGGAGAATTATGAAATCCCCTTTGCAATTGCGCGGGCACTGGCGCAGCAGGGCTTTCAGGCAGTGCAGCGGGGCGATCGCAACGAAGCCACGATGTTGTTCGACGAGGCGACCAAGGTAATGGCCGACGCCGTTGCCGCCCGCCCCGATGATCCCCATCTGTTGCTGCGGCAGGCCCAGCTGATCGTGGGAATCGGCCCGCGGCTTGAGCAGCAGATCGACCGCAACGAGGCGCTGATCCGCGAGAAGAGCCGGCAGGTCGCTCAGGAGGCCTCGGTTCTGCTGGATAAAGCCCTCAAGCTCATGAATCCGGACCACGAGGATTATGTCCCTTGTGCCCAATACGCCGCCCTGATGCGTCAGCGGCTGGATAAGGTTGACGAAGCCGAAACAATCCTCCGCGAGGCCTTGGCCCGTCGGCCGGATGAGATGGTGTTGCGGGTTCAACTGGCGGATCAGATCCGAACTCAACCCGGCAGGCTGGAGGAAGCCCTGCAGTTTCTCTCCGAAGCACCCCCGCCGGGACCTGCCAGGCCCGGCGTCGCCGGGCAACTGGCCCGTGATGCCGAGCGCCGTGGCATCCTGCTGCTTTCGGAAATGAAGCTTGATCTGTACTGGACCCTCCGCGATCAGGACCCCACCCGGGCGGCGCAGCTGCTGAAGGAGGCCGAAGAAGGCCATGCAAAACTCGCCTCCCGCGAGGCCGATGCGCCGCGCGTGCTGAAGCTGAAAGGCAAACTCGAACTGTTCCGCGGCAACGGCGTCGGGGCCGTCCAGACGCTCAACCGTGCCCTGACTCAGGTCGGCACCGATCCGAACGACCGGACGGCCTTTGAAATCAAATACCTGCTGGCCCGCGCGTATCAGTTGACAGGTCAGAGCGGCGAATCGGAAAAGCTCATGCGCGAGATTGTGGAGCGACTCGACTACTTCCCCGCGCAGGTAGAGTTGACCCGCTTGCTGCTTCAACGCGGAGACACGGATGGAGCCCTCAAGCAGCTTCAGTCGCTGAACCTCAAGCAGCCCAATTCTCAGGAAGTCATTTCTCTGTGGCTGGCGTATGAGGACATCGTCAGTCGCGAGCAGGATCCCACCAAGTTCAAGGAGCTTTTCGCCTCTCTGCAGGAACGCACCCCCGCAGAGAAGATGTACAAGGCGCGCATCGCTTATGCCGGCCAACTTTACGCCGAGGCGGTGGCGCTGCTCGAGCAGGTGTACAAGGAGCGGCCTGACGACCGCACCGCCGTAGCCCTGCTGGCCCGATCGTACCAGAAGAACAGGCAGACCGATGTCGCCATTCGCACCCTGGAGGATTTCATCCAGCGCCACCCGGACAGCCCCGGCCTGCGCGTCGTGCTGGAGGAGCTGCGCGGAAAGACCGGCGCTGAACTCGACGCCACGCGCAGGGAAGACATCCTCAAAATCCCCGACCCCGTCCTCCGCAATCTCTCGCTGCACGAATTCTACCGTCGCCGCAATGACGAAGAGGGAATGGCGGCCGCTCTGGCCGAGCTGGTGAAGCTGGCGCCGGAAGATCAACGCGTAATCGACGTCCGCTATCAGACAGCGCTGGTGAAACGTGACTGGTCCACCGCGGAAAAGCTGATCGAGCACATCACGCGCAACAATCTCGACAACGCCGGAGGAAAGCTCGCCCGCGCCCGGCTGGCTTTAGCCAGAGCCCAGGCGGAAACGAACCCCGAAACCCGCAAACTGCTGGAACAGGCGGCGATCGACTCGGCGGCCGATCTGGTGGCGGCGCGGGGTGATTTCGCCGAGGCGTGGATCGCCTTGGCCCTGGCGCAGCAGCACGCCGGAAAGCTGGAGGATGCCGTCAATTCCTACAACCAGGCGCTGAACCGGCAGTTCCAGAACCAGGCGGCCCTGGAGGGGCTGATCCGCTGCACCTACCTGCTTCGCCGGAAGGACGATTGCCGTCGATACATCGATCAGGCCCGCAAGGTGTATCCCAAATCTCAGCTTTTCATTGAGTATGAGGTGTCGTGGGAAGCGCAGTTCGGGGACCCGAAGAAGATCATCCCCATTCGCGAACGCAATCTCGCCGAGAATCCGGACAGCCCCTTGTCCTACGGCAACCTCGCGGCCGCCTGGGAGGCTGCGGCGCGGCGCGAAGCGGCCAATCCGGAAGAAGTCCGGCGCATGCGGGAAAAGAGCCGCGAAATCTTCGGCCAGGGTGTGGCGAAGTTCCCCACCGATCTGAACCTGGTTTCGGCCTACGGCGAGCTCTGCCATGCCACGGGACGATGGGAAGACGGTCTGAAGGCTTGGAAGAGGCTGCTGGAAGACGAGGAGTTCAAGGACAGCACCGAGGCGGCCACGCGGGTGGTCGGCTTCTTCCGCAGGGGCGGGAAGTTTGACGAAGGCATCGCCTATCTGACCGATTTCCTCTCTCGAAAGGAAGTTCCCTCCCTCCGCGTCGCCTTGGGAGACCTGTACCTGGCCAAGAACGACCGCGAACAGGCGATGAAGCACTTTGAGGCGGCGGGAGTGTTCGACGCTGCCATCAAACGGCGCACCGAGCTGCTGATGGGCGAAGGCAAGATGAAGGAAGCCCTGGCAGTGGCCGAGTCGGCTGTGAATGCTCAGCCCGACAACCCCGGTCTGCAGTGCCGGCTGGCATTCATTCACATGACGATGAAGCAGGAGGAGGCCGCGCGCAACGCCCTGAACAAGGTGCTCTCGGCCAATCCGCGCGATCCGGAGGCTCTGTTCTACCTGGCACTTCTGGAGACACAGGCTCAGAATCCGGACCGGGCACTGATGCACCTGGCCGGGGTCTTTGAGGTTGTCCCCGACAGCCCCGACGCGCTGAAGCTCCGTGCGGAAATCTATCGCCGGCGGAATAACTTCGTTGGCGCCGCCGCCGACATGGAAGCGGTCCTGCGGAAGGTTCCCGATGACAAATCGACGCGGATTCAGTTGATCGAGATGTACATCAACATGGACCCGCCGAGGCTGGTTGACGCCGAACGGCTCTGCCGCGAGGCGGCGTCGATCCCCCAATTGGCCCGGGATTATGACATCCTCCACGCCGAAGCGCGCGTGTTCTACGCCAAGGGCGAGTTCCAGCAGGCCCTGCAGCGGGTAATGGCGGCGATTCAGGTGGCGCCGGACAACCTGGCGCTGCAGGATACCTACTTCCGTACCCTCATGGCCATGAAGGACTACAACGCGGTGATCAAAGCCGCCACTTCCCTGTTGTCCAGGGAGAAGGAGCCGTGGATTTACGCCACCCGCGCCGCCGCCCACTGCCGCTTGAAGCAGACGGAACAGGCGCTGGCCGATTTCGAGGCCGGTTACAACCTCGCCACGGAACGTTCCGACGGGCTGGGGCAGCAGACCATCATCCGCGGAATGCAGGAGGAGCTGGACATCAAGGCCGCCATCGGGTTCCTGGCGCCGCGAGTGGGCGACGACATGAATCGGCAGATTCTGCTCGCCCAACTGTACGCGCAGGCGGGCGAATTCTCGCAGGCAGCGGAAGTGGCCAAGCGCATCTATCAGCAGCGCGACAAGATGTCCCGGGTGCAGCGCAGCGCGTTCCTGAAGTTCTTCGGCAGCACGCTTCTGCAGCCTCCCCCGGACGTTACCCTGGCGCGGCAGGTGTATGATGAATACCTGCAAATGGTCCCGAACGATTTCGAAGCCCTGAACAACATCGGTTATGCCTTGCTGCTGCCCGGCTCCGGTGCCACGCCGCAGGAAGCCCTCAGCTATACCCAGCGGGCCTACGACCAGATGGTTCGCCTGAACACCATCGATCCGTTCGTGGAAGATACCCACGGTCAGGCGCTGATGGAGGCCGGGCAGTTGCAGGAAGCCATCAACGTGCTTCGCGACGCCGCCAGCCGCAAGGAGTTTCCGGAGGTCTATATCAATCTGGCCGATGCCCTGCAGCGAAATGGCGATTTCCAGGACGCCACCATGGCTTTGGACCGGGCCCAGCAGCTCATCGAGGAGTCGATCCGTCGGCAGCTGCGGGTAAATCCGGACCTGGATGAGAAAATCACGGCGTTGCGGAAAAAGATCAGCGAGGGAGGTGCCGGGGGCAATAACTCATCCGGCCCGAAGGGGGGTTGATCGTAAGTTGAGCTTCCAC
>JAVQWE010000206.1:0-5506 GCA_033579175.1 Phycisphaerales bacterium
TTGTCGGCGGATTCCTCATCACCGACCGCATGCTGCGGATGTTCCGCAAGCGGGGGGAACGATGATGCCACCGTTGGGGTCGATTTATACCACAACAGGCGCGGCGGGCGGGGTCAACTGGCAACTGCTCTTTGCGCACGGCAGTTACATCACGGCGGCGGTTTGCTTCATTCTGGCATTGAAGTGGCTCAGTGCCCCTCGGACGGCACGCCTCGGGAACCTGGCCGGGCAGATCGGGATGCTGGCGGCCATCGTGGCGGCGCTGCTGGATCATCACATTGTCAGTTACCACTGGATCGTTCTGGGGATCGTGTTGGGGAGCCTGATCGGCATTCCGATGGCGGTGTTCATGCCGATGACGCACGTTCCGCAGCGGACGGCGCTGTCGCACGCCTTCGGGGCAGCCGCTGCTGCGCTGGTGGGGGCGGCGCATTATCACCTGTTCATCCGGGAGCCACTGCCTCCGCACCCGCTGACGATGGCGATCCTGTCCCTGGAGGTGATGCTGGGAGCGCTGACGTTCACCGGCTCGCTGATGGCGTTTGGCAAGCTTCAGGAACTGGTTCCGACCCGACCGATGGTCTATCGCGGTCAGAACCTTGTGAACCTCTCGGTACTGGGGCTTGCCGTAATCGTCGCCGTCGCCGTGACGATCTGGCCGCTGCAGTGGTGGCTGTTTGTGCTGCTGGTGGTGCTGTCTCTGGCGTTTGGCGTGATGCTCATTCTGCCGATCGGCGGGGGCGACATGCCCACAGTCATCGCGCTGCTGAACAGCTACGCGGGGCTCTCGGCCAGTTTCATGGGTTTCGTGCTGGATAATCAGTTGCTGATCGTCGCCGGCGCTTTGGATGGAGCTTCCGGCTTTATCCTCTCGATCATCATGTGCAAGGCGATGAACCGGAGCTTTACGAACGTGCTGTTCGGAGCCTTCGGACAGGTGCAACCCGCCCCGATCGATGGCGAGCCCAGGAAGCTGCCCAAACCCACCACCCCGGAAGAGGCCGCCGGCATTCTGGCCGCCGCCAGCAGCGTGGTGATCATCCCCGGGTATGGGATGGCTGTTGCGCAGGCGCAACACAAGGTGCGCGAGCTGTTCGATCAACTGACGCGACGCGGCATCGACGTGAAATTCGCCATCCATCCAGTTGCCGGACGCATGCCCGGTCACATGAACGTGCTGCTGGCAGAGGCCGAAATTCCCTATGACCGCCTGCTGGAAATGGACCAGATCAACCCCGAACTTCCGCATGTCGATGTGGCGGTGGTCATCGGCGCCAATGACGTGGTGAACCCGGCGGCGCGACATGACAAATCCAGCCCGATTTACGGCATGCCCATCATCGACGCCGATAAGGCCCGGACCGTCTTTGCAATCAAACGGTCGATGAACCCGGGGTTTGCAGGGATCGAAAACGAACTCTACACGCTTGATCAGACACTCATGCTTTTCGGCGACGCAAAAGCGGTTGTCGCCGCTGTCGCCAAGGAGCTGGCCGAGAGCAACGGGCATTGACCGCCCGGGGGGAAGGATCAGGAGCGCCGCACCAACCGCGGCCGTCGCCCGCCGCTGAATGCTGCCGGCGCCAGACCGCGCCCGCTACCGGTCGCATCCATGGATTTCGATGCATCAGGAGAATCGCGATTTCCCCGTTTGACCGGCTTCCGGCAGCCTGCCTATGCTTCGACACGATCGGGATCGGGATATGGGCGTGGAGAAACCGCCATGCTCAACGGGAATTCTGTCACCGAACAGGACCTCCAGCAGCTCACCTCCCTGTTTCGGCTGCTTTCGGACCGGACGCGGCTGAACATCCTCCTGCTGCTGTCGGAGGGAGAGAAGAACGTTTCTTCCATGTGTGATGCCCTGAAGCTTCCGCAACCGACGGTCAGCCACCATCTCGGACTTCTGCGGATGAACAACATCATCGGCAACCGCCGCAGCGGCAAACAGGTGTTCTACGCGCTCAATGGGGGGGTGGGAATCGGCGCCGACCGCACCGTGCAGATCGGTGCGCAAAAGTTTTCGGTGACGATCGCGCTTCGCGACTGAGCCTCGTGGGTGCGTTCGGTCCCTGTAAGACCGGCGAGCCCGACACCTGTCTCCGCAGCCGAGCTTCCGGAGGAACATGCTCTGAATTCCGGGCTCTCGGGGGTTCTGCCCCTCCTGCGACAACACGCAGTCAGGCAGACACCGGTTTGTCCGATTCTTGCGGTTTGTGCTTCGAATTGTGCTGTGCACATTCACGCGGCTACGACCGGCCGTTGATCCCCGGACGTCGGTGGACGGTCGGGGCGATCGGGCATGCCTGCTGCCGCCCGGATCAGTCCAGCGCCAGGCACCACAGCAGCGTCGCACGTTCCTTCACAAGGTCGTGATTGGAGTACCGATGTGTATCCAGACCTGCAGGCTCGAAGGACAGTTTCCGCAGGAACGCAATCGCCGGATAATTGTCAGTTCGGGTTTCAGCGGTCAGCGCACGATGCCCCCCCTCGCGTGCCGTGCAGACCGCCTTCAGCATCAGCGCTGTGCCCAGCCCCTGCCGGCGGTAATCGAAGTCCACGCGCAGATCGAGCAGATGCAGCGTCCGCAGCGACGGTCGCGGCTGCGCCAGCAACGCCGCCGCCGGAGCCCCGTTCAGCTCGATACACAGCGCCAGACCTTCGTCGATCCCCGAAACCACCTGTTTCATGGCGAAGGTCAGTTCATCATCGACGCGGTTCGGATCGATCAGCACTTCCCGCCGCGGGCGAAGCTCCAGCCGCCAGGTCGTTCCCAGCTCGTCATCCACGCGATTCAGATGCAGATAGCTCGACGATTCGATCGTGCCGTCGATCTCTGCCAGCAGAGGCAGATCAGCCAGGGTGATCGGGCGGGGCAGCATCCCTGTAAGCATAGCCGCGAAAGACTCAAAAAGGGACCGGCGCCGCGGCAGCTCAAGGGGTAGGAGAAAGCGTGTTGCCAGCCCCTGAAAACCGGTCGTTCGAGTGATCGGCATCAACTCCGGCAGGGCAGACCGGGGGAATTGAGTCGTCCGCCGGTATCCGTATCCTCTTGTTCATGCCTTCCATTGACTGGCCGATTGAGAAACTTCGGGAGTACGCTCCGGACCTGTACCGTCAGCCGGATTTTGAGTCCTTCTGGAACGAGACGCGCAGCGCTGCGCTGCACCAGCCGATCCATGGGGAGTTGATCCGAACAGACCTGCCGGCGCGCGGAGCGGAGTGCTTTGCCATCCGGTTTGACGGGTTCGTGGGTTCGGAATCCGACCGACCCGGCCGAATCGCCGGTTGGTATGTCCGTCCCCAAGGGGGTGGGAAGTTCCCGGCGGTGATGCATTACCACGGCTACAGCGGACGGGGCGTCCGCCCCCTGGACATGCTGGCCTTGGCGTCGCAGGGAATCGCTGCGATGAGCATGGATTGCCGGGGGCAGACGGGCGAATCCCCCGATCTCTCGACGGCGGAGGGGGGGCATTTCGTCGGTTACATGACCAAGGGCATCCTTCACCCCCGGCAATACTACTACCGCTACGTCTACGCCGACGCGCTGCGCGCGCTGGAGTTTCTGGCGTCGCGCGATGAAGTGGACTCTTCGCGCCTGGCCGTCACGGGTGCCAGTCAGGGCGGGGCGATTGCGCTGGCGGTAAGCGCCCTTTCCGACCGGCCGATCCTGTCCCTGCCGGACATCCCCTTTCTCTGTGACTTTCGACGGGCCATCGACATCACCCCCAACAACCCGTATCCGGAGATTGCGCGGTACCTCAAGCAGCACCCCTCCCGCTACGATCAGGCGATCCGCACCCTCAGTTATTTCGATAACCTGAACCTCGCCCCGTGGATCCGCTGCAGAACTGTCATCAGCAACGGCCTGTGGGATGATGTCTGCCCGCCCAGCACAGTCTTCGCCGTTTACAACCACATCACCGCCCCGAAGCAGATGGAAGTCTACCGTTTCCACGGGCATGAGGTTCCCTACGAGCATCGGGAACTTCAGTATCGGCTGATTCTGGCCGCGCTGCGCCCCTGAGTGTGCCGGGGAACGGTCGAAGCATCAGGGAACTGAGGGCCGCCCCCCTTCTGGCTGGCTGCGTGGCTCTTGGCTTTCCCCTTTGAATCACGCGCGCGGCTGGTGGGCGGCGTCCTTTCGCGCCTCCTCGATGTGATCGCGCACCCCCTGTTCAATCGGCCGCGGAACGAAACCGATTTCGCGGATCAGCCGTGATCCGTCCATGTTGTCAATCAGGGGGGTTCCGGGCTTGCTCTCGTCGAAGGAGATTTGCGCCTCCGGGATGAACCGTCGGACAATCGCCGCCAGTTCGCCGGCGCTGATGCAGGTCCCGCCATGGTTGTAGACAAAGTGATTCAACCGGGGCGCCAGGGCCAGGCGAACGAGCTGCTCAGCACAGTCTTCCTTGTGAAGCCAGGTGTCGCGAGTGGCCGCCGGAAATGGCAGGGTGACGGGCTTGCCCACAGCCGGCAGAGAGGCAAAGTGCTCGGCCCACATGACGGCACTGCGCTTTCTGCCATGACCGAACACGACCGGAGGTCGTGTGCAGGCGATGCTCAGCCCGTGTCGGCGGACATAATTGCGTCCGATGTGTTCGTTCAGGAGCTTCATGACCGCGTAGGTGAAGACATGGGAAGCCGGGTCGCAGAAATCATCCTCGGTCACGGGGCGATCGCCATAGGGTTTCTGACTGGGCCCGTAAACCGTCTCGCTGCTGGTGAAGATCAGTCGCTGCAATCTCCGGTGACGGGCCATCTCGAACATGTGGGTCATGCCCGTGATGTTGACGCGCGTCGAAAGCGAGGTGTTCTCATCCACCAGCGGTCCCATGACATAAGCCAGGTGAATGCAATGGGTGATGTCGGGATGAGTGTGGAAGACGCTCATGACGTCGCGGAAGTCGCCTACGTCCATGGTCACCGCGTCGCAGGAGGCGCCATGGGCCTGCGCTTCGTGAGCGAACGTGGCCAGCGTGTGTTCATCCGCATTCAGATCGGCCGAGACGACGGCGATTCCCCGTCGCAGCAGGTTGCGCACGACACAGGCGCCGATGAAGCCGGTACCCCCGGTCACAAGGAATTTCACGGTGTTGAGGGTAATATCGACCGGCACCTTGAGAATCAAACACCGCCGAGGCCGAAGGGGCGTGTTGGGGCGGGTCCGCCGAGGAGGCTCCCGGAGCATCCGCAAGCAGTCCAACGCCTTGCGAAACCTGCCCTTGGCTATCGGCATGGGGATGCTCGGGTGCCTGCTGGCCTGTGGGGTGGCAGGAAGCGGTTGTGAGCGGGGTTTGGAAGGGAGTCCGGCCGGGGATGCGACTGTCACCGTCGCCGCCGCCGCCGACCTCAAATTCGCGTTGGACGAGCTCACCCGAAGTTTTCACCACCGGAATCCGTCGATTCGAGTGACCTGCACCTATGGTTCCTCCGGAACCTTCTTTGCCCAGATTTCCAATCTTGCCCCGTTTGACGTTTTCCTCTCCGCCGATCTCGACTACCC
>JAVQWE010000207.1:0-5503 GCA_033579175.1 Phycisphaerales bacterium
CCGCGGACGCTTGATCAACTGGTTGATCGTGGGCATGGGCTGTGTCGTCCGGAAATTCGAGTCGGGCAATATACGAGGCCGCCCGGTCCCAGGCAAGGGGCAACGGGATTTCCTTCAAGACCGACGGTACAATGCCTGGTTTGGACAGCTTCTACCGGGGCGATTTGATGCGTAAGCACTTGTTGATTCTGAGTTTAGCGATGCTTTCTGCCTTCCTGCCCGGCTTGGGGGATCGGCTCGGCCGAGCCCAGGTTCCAAATTCAGACGTAAACCCTTCTGGCACAACGACTTATCCTTCATCCACCCGGGATTTTGAGACGATTCTCGCCGAGTATCAGCGCCTCAATGCCGAAGTCATCGGGCTGGTAGGCTCCCCCGATGACCTGCTTGATCCGGTCCGGCGCCAGTCCATCGGGAGCCAAGCCGTTCCCCTGCTGCATCAATTGATTGCACTTGCGGATGAGATGAGCCGGCTGACCGGGCCAGCCGCGCAGTTCGGACCGCGCCTGCGCGCCAGTGTTGATCCTGTGCTGGCGATTTTCAACGACGCCGGGGCCATCGCGCGACTCGAGGCGCTAGCCGGCAGCGAGGACCGCCAGCAGGCCGTCCGCGCCCGCGCGGCGCTGCTGTCGGCTCAATGGGTTCGCTGCGACGGAGACCCCACCACGCAATCCCGTCTGCTCGATGCTGCCGAGAAGCTCGCCCACGAGCACCCCGAGGATGATAATCTCGCGACTCTGCTGTGGCGGTTCGTCGAAGCCCGTCCGGCCAGCCCGGAAATTCGCGATCGCGCCCGCACGATCGCCACTACCCTTCTGACCGGCGAGCTCGCCAGCCAGATCAACGCGCAGCTTCAGGCTGATGAGCGCCTTGCCAGACTCGTCGGCACCCCGCTTGCGCTGGTGGCACGTCGACACGATGGAGAGCTCTTCGACCTCTCAGACTGGCGCGGGCGCATCGTCGTGATCGACTTCTTCGTATCCGAGTGGCCACCGTCGCAACGGAATCTCGAGCAACTGACGCGGGTTTTTGAGAAATTTCACGGGCGCGGGGTGGAGTTTGTCGGCGTCTCCTGCGACGATGACCCGGCCGAACTGCAGCGATTCCTGAAGGAAAACCCCCGGGTCTGCTGGCCGATCCTCTACGACCCGCAGAAGCCCGGGATTCATGCGTTCGCTCAGGAAATCGGGGTACACGATCCGCATGCGTTGATCGTGGTCGATCGCTCGGGCATTGTCCGGTCTACGGACGCGCGGCAGTCGCTGGAAACCCTGCTCCATTCGCTGCTGAATGAGTAGCTCGTGCGGATTGCGCGCCAGCGCGATGGGGCGCGCAACGGGCGTGAGATGAAAAATCAGAAAATCTGCATCCGGATTTTCGGGGAAAAACCCCGATGGGCGTTCGGCGCGCTGCGCAGATTCCCGTCGGGGCGCGCAGCGCTCACGGAAGGTGCGGGAGAGTGCTCGCATGCCCCCGGACGGTCGGCCGCCAGATCAGCTCCCGCCGGCCGCGCGTGCCAGAGGGGGGGTTGATTCCCCGGGCCGACGTGGCGGGATAGCCCGGGCATCAGCCGAAGGCGTGCCGGTGGCGCGAAACCGGGAATGGCAGGCTTCGGCAGCGGCGTGCCGGGCCGAAGCCGTGCAACCCGGCCCGGTTCTCCGGTGTGTTGTCGAGATCGCCCACGAGGCAGAAGGATGGAACGGGACATCGAAGGCGCCCGGGCATGTCCGCAAGGTGCCGAAGCCCCCGGCAGTTGAATTCCTGCGGGGTTTGGGTATCCTTCCGGCCCCTCTGCCGGTTGTGTGGCGTCAGCAAAGGATCGAGATGGGTTACAAGTTCAAGCCGAACAAGGGCATCGCCAAGCGATTTCAGGTCACTCGCACCGGCAAGCTCAAGCACCGGCACGAGAAGAATTCGCACCTTCGCTCCGGACGCAGCGCGAAGCTGAAGCGTCGGCTGGGTCGGCCGGCAATCCTTGCCGAGGGTCAGGCGCGCCGACTGCGGGTGTTCCTGGGACTGTCCGGAAAGCGACCGAACCAGGTTCGGCACGAACGCGAGCTGGCGTCGCTGGTGCAGGCGAAAGAGGAACAGAAGACTTAGCCGCGTGTCCTGCGGCAATCAAAGCATCGATGCGTGATCGATGCAGCCATGCCCGGGTCGGTGCAGGCCGCTGCCCCGCCTGAAAGGCCTCTGGCTCCCAGCAGAAAGGAACGTCTCATGCCTCGTGTGAAAGGCGGCCCGCAGCACGCCCGCCGCCGTAAACGTATCCTCAAACGGGCGAGCGGATTTGTCGGGGGTCCGGGCAGGCTCTATCGCGTGGCCCGGGAGTTTACGCGCAAGGCCGACGTCTATGCCTACGAGCATCGCAAGCAGAAGAAGCGCACCTTCCGATCCTTGTGGATCACGCGCCTCGGAGCGGCTCTGAGGCAACGCGGTATCGCATATAACCGTTTCATCCCGGCGCTGGCAGCCGCGGGGATCGAGCTGAACCGGAAGATGCTCAGCGAGCTGGCGATCGCCGATCCGGCCGGCTTCGACGCTGTCCTTGAACTGGTCCGACCGCACCTGAACAACGGGAAGTAGCCGCGCCGAATCGCTCTCCGATCGGTGTCGCTTGACCACGCACCAACCGGGAGGCATCGGCGCCCCTGACAGGCTCTTGTGCCCGGAATCATGAGCCAGCGGGGGGGGCGATCTCAGCGCAGTCGAAGAACAAACCCTTCCTGCTCGATCTGCTGAACGACACGCCGAACGTCTTTAATGGCCAGGCTGAGTTCGGCCGCCGAGGCTGAGAGGCTCTCGAACAGCCGCGGATCATTGACCAGTCGCCCTGCGGTGCCTTGGCCTTCATCGAGTTTGGCGGCGACGGAGTTGAAGCGATCCAGCAGCGTGTGTAACTGTCCGATCCGGTCCTCGAGCTGGCTGGCAAGACGATCGATGTGCCCCTCTGTTTTCGTGACGGTCCCGCGCGCGTCGGCCAGAGCGCCGCGCGCCTCGGTGGCCAGATCGTTCAGACTGTCGGCGACTCGATTGGCCTTTTCCGTCACCTCACGCAGATTCGCCAGCGATTGCCTGAGGTCTTCCCGGATCGCCTCGTCGTTCAGCAGTGATTGCGCCGAATCGAGCACGCGGCCGGCCTTGGAAACCTGATCGTTGAGGTTCCCGACGACGTTCGATTCACGGAACTGTCGCGCCGCCAGTTGCAGTTCGCTGGCAAGCTCGGTCAGTTCCGGAGGCAGGATCGCCAGACCGGCGTAACGGGCGCGAAGCTGTGCTCCGGGCTGCAGTTGGCCCGTCGGCTCGGTGTGACCATCCAGCAGCTCCAGATCCAGCGATGCACCGGTGCCGATCAGTCCCTGAGTCCGGATCGCCGCCTGCAGATTCCCCGGGAGCGGCGGCGCGGCGCGGATCATCGCGTCAATGAAGATCGTTCGCATATCGTCCGAACGGTTGACGGCGGCGACGCGGCCCACGGAAACTCCCCGGTACACCACCGGGGAGCCATCACTGATGCCGTCGGCGCGATCGCTGATGATGCGGATGGCAAACTCCCGCGGCGTGAACGGTGAGATGATCGTTCCCCCGAACTTCAGGATCATCCACGCCAGAATCACCATCGCGATCAGAACGGTCAGCCCGACGATGACATTGCGGCGGTAGGGTGACATGATGGGTACCGAGCAGACCTCCTCGGAGCGTGCGAGGGTTGTATGACGCGGCGTGAGCGGATGCAAGCCGGTTGCGGGTTGAAAGTGTCCTTTTGACGGCTATCCTTGTAAGAGAAACGGCACCGTAGCTCAGTTGGTAGAGCAGGGGATTCATAAGCCCCGGGTCACAGGTTCGAGTCCTGTCGGTGCTACTGGCCCGCGGCGGCGGACGCTTGAGCATTTTCCCCGGGGAAATAGCCGATGCATGTCGGGCGGAACCTCTGTGCCTCAGGAGGACAGCCTGTCCCCCTCACCGTTGCTGGAAGCCCAACGGGCGCTGGAGACAATCCGAACAGCGCTGGATGCGCTTCCTCTTGGAGAGCGGGCACAAATCCTTGACGAGCTGGCAAGGCTCGTCCCTCCCTCCCCGCCGCCGGCGCCGGTGGATGAAAAGGGCGTCCGGCTTTCGCTTTCACCAATGACCCTGCAGATGCTCGGCCTGGGGGACGGCTCGGGATTGAAAGTCGAGCGACTGGCACCTTGCCTCAGCGCGCTGGTTGAATTTGTGGTCCGCCTCGACGACGCCGCCTGGGGCGCGTTCCGCAAGCTCGGCGGCGGGGGGACAACGCTGAAGCGGCAAGCCGAGGTGCGCGCGCTGATCAAGGCGCTTCTCCGAGGCAATCAGAAACTGACCATCCGGCAGGTGGAATTCCAGATCGCACGGCTCATGCGGCTTTCCGTGGAACTGCTGGGCCAAATCAACCAGGTGGCCGAGTACTGCCTGCGGTTGCTTCAACAGATGGAACCGCAGGTCATCCGTCTCGAAACCGAGCAGCTTCGCTCCCCGCTCTCACTGGCGAGCACCGACGCCCTGTGCTGGGAGCGTTATCGCCGGAAATGGGATGAGACGATCGTCCCTGGCATGCCGCGCTCGATCAACCGCGAGATTGCCAGGACCGTCGCGTTGACCGTCAATCTGCAGAACCTGCCGGAATGAATCCCCGCGTGTTCCGCGCGGTCAGCCTTTCATCCCCGTGAGCGTGATCCCCTGAACGAAATAGCGCTGTGCCAGGAAGAAAAGCACGATTACGGGCAGGGTCATCAGGAGGCTCGCGGCCATCGTCAGCACGGGGTTGTTCGAGACCTGCACGCTGAAGGCATACAACCCGAACGCCAGGGGGTACAGCCGCTGATCGGCGATGTACAGCAGCGGTCCGAGGAAGTCGTTCCAGGTCCCCATGAAAGTGAAGATGGCGATGGCCGCGAGACTCGGCTTGACCAGCGGCAGCATCACATGCCAGTAGATTCGCAGAAACCCGCAGCCGTCGATGCGTGCGGCGTCTTCAAGATCGGTCGGCACGCCTTTAAGGAACTGCCGCATGAGGAAAATGTAAAAGGCGTTTCCGAAGGCGGCCCCGAGGTACAGTGGTGTCAAGGTGTTGTACGCACCCAGACCCGACCAGATGAGAAAGTGCGGGATCATGGTGACCTGCCCGGGGATCATGAGGGTTCCCAGCATCACCAGAAACGCAAGATCGCGCCCGGGCCACTGCAACCGGGCGAAGGCGTAGGCCACCAGGGATGACGACAGCAACGTGAGCAGGATATTGAGAATCACCAGCAGGATGCTCACGCGAACATAGCGCCAGAAGGGAATCTGCTCGAGCACGCGGATGTAATTGTGCCGCAGCTTCGCAAAGCCGGCCTGCAGAGCTGTCAGCCGGCGCACCTCCAGGAACACGCGGATGTGCTGCGGGCCGGGATCAAACTGCGGGCCGGCCTCGGTGGGTTCCAGCACGATCCACATTCGCAGTTTGGTGGAGCGGTCGTCCGGACCGGGCTTCTGCCAGGTGACC
>JAVQWE010000208.1:0-5499 GCA_033579175.1 Phycisphaerales bacterium
TGAGTCGCTGGTTCTGACGCTCACCTGCAATCCTTCGACCGGACGTATCTTCGGAACCTATCAGATCAACGACGGACCGGTGCAGTCCATGGGCAGCGAGGTGACGCTCACCGGAGCTGCCAGGTCCGCCTTTTTCAGTTCGACGAGCCGTGCGGGGATCATGGCCTCGCACAAGAACAACCTTGGGGCCTTCACGGCCACGTTCAGCCGGTTTGCCGTGCAACCTCTGTCGACCGGCACACCCTCTCCGTCGGGTGATCAGCCCTCGATTCTTGCCGTGCGACCGGCCAACGGTGCCACCAACGTGCCCCGGGATGCTTTCGTCGCCGCCGACGTCTTCCTTCCGACCGCCGGCGCGGGGGTGGACGGCGCTTCGATGTCCAGCGATTCGGTCCGGCTGGTGCGCGCCAGCGACGGTGCGATCGTCCCGGCGACGCTCAACACCAGCGGGGGGGGAGATTCCGTCGTGCTTCAGCCCCTGACACCGCTGGCGGCCAACACGGTCTATCGCTTCATCGTGACGGCCGGTCTGAAGGATGTGACCGGCGCCAGCTTCGTTCCGTTCGAATCGACGTTCACCACCGGTTCCAACATCACTGCCACCGATCAGCACATCGCGTTTGAGAAGATTCGCCTCCCGCAGGCGGAGGGACGATTGTTCAGCAGCGTGCTGGTCGGTCCGGACGGTCGGCTGTATGCCACCACCCTCACTGGAGAAATCTGCCGGTGGGAAATCGACACCGCCACCGGGCGACTGGGAGAAATTGACATCATCGAGACGGTCATCGAAGCCAACGGTGGTAATCGATTCATCACCGGTCTGGCGTTCGATCCATCCAGCACCCGCGACAACCTCATCGCCTGGATTACTCACAGCGATTATGCGTTTGAAAATGCGCGCGACTTTTCCGGCGCCATCTCGCGGCTCACCGGACCTGATCTGTCCGGCTATCGCGACATGGTGGTCGGCTTGCCACGATCCATCCGCGACCACCTGACCAATCAGCCGGTGTTTGGACCTGATGGAGCACTCTATTTCGGGCAGGGCGCCATGAGCGCCATGGGCGCGGCCGATCCCACCTGGGGCAACCGTGACGAAACGCTGCTGAGCGCGGCGGTTCTCCGGCTCGATGTCCGGGCCGTGGTCAACCGGCGCGCCGCTGGCCTGGGACCGTTGAACGTCCGTACCGGCCGAGCCGGGGCATACGACCCCTTTGCTCCGGCCGCACCCCTGACAATCTACGCGACCGGCGTTCGCAACGCCTACGATCTGCTGTTCCATTCCAGCGGGAGGCTGTTTGCCCCGGGAAATGGCTCAGGTGCCGGGGGCAACACGCCGGCCGGTCCGGGGGTGCCGGGCCTGACTCGCGTGAACACCACGCAGAACGATTACCTGTTCGACATCGTCCCCGGGGGATATTACGGACATCCAAACCCCACCCGCGGCGAATACGTGCTCAATGGGGGCAACCCTACCTCCGGACCTGATCCGGAAGAGGTCACGCAGTATCCCGTGGGCACGCGTCCGGACTCCAAGTATCGCCGGCCGGCTTTCACGTTCGGAAAAAGCTTTTCCCCCAACGGGGTGCTGGAGTATCAAAGCAATTCCTTCAGAGGACGGCTCAAGGGCAGGATTCTCGTGGCCCGGTACTCCGGCGGGGACGACATCATGGTGCTGAACACCGATCGTTCGGGGAATGTCACGGCACTGCAGAGCGAAATCGTCGGCCTGAGCCAGTTCGTGGACCCGCTCGACCTTGCTGAAGACCTCCGCACCGGGTGCCTGTACGTCGTGGAATTCGGGGCCGAGCGGATCACCCTGGTTCGGCCTGTTACGCCCGGTCCGAACCTTGCCGTTGATTCGACGAGACTCTTGTTCAACGACGTCCGCGGTGACGGAAAGGCCACGGTTGCCACCCTGACGCTGCGCAACGCCGGCACCGTGCCACTGACCCTGCCCTCAAATGCGTTCACGATCACCGGCGGGGCGCGCTCACGATTCTCGCTGGTGGACGCGCCCTCGTTGCCTCGGGTGCTGCCGGTGGACGGGACCCTGGAGCTGAAAATCGGCTTCAACGCCACGGAAACGACCTCGCTGGACGTGAAGACCGCCGTCCTGGAGATTCGCAGCGATGATCCTGATCAGCCGATGATCCGCGTCCGGCTGCGCGGGCTGGCCACCAAGGGCATTGGAGGGGCGGGCGAGCCTTCGCTGCAGCGCGTGCTGGAGCTGCATGAGATTCCCGTCAATGTCGGTGACAGCGATCCGGACAGCACGTTCCTGAATCCCCCGACTCTGCCGAACGACGAAGTGACGATCCAGCGGTTCGTCCGAGCCGGGGACGGGGTGATCACCATCGAGCCGCTGGCGATGTTTGGCGTGGAAAGCAACCCGGCGTTACGTTTCGGCTATTACGAGCCGGGGACGGGCGCCAACACCACCGAGTTGTTCACGGTGAACGGCAGGGATTCGCAGTCGGTCAACGTATTTCCGCAGGGTTCCACGGTGTTCGACCCGGGCAGCCGACCGTTCGCGCTGTTCGGGCTTTTCCCGAAGTTCAGCAACTCCGATGGTTCGGTGCGAGTTGTGTATCAGGAGGATTCGCTCAACACCTGGGAATCCGTCGCCGGCAATCGGCGCAAAGTGCGGTTGTATCCGCTTCGGAATCCGGACGGATCGACGGTGCGAAATGCCTATGTGTTTGCTTTCGAGGAGTTCACACGCGACTACGACCAGCAGGATTTCGTGGGGGTGATCCGCAATGTCAAGCCCGCACCGCGCGGGCCGGAAATCGGCATTGAAAATCTGGACGGCGCCCCGTTCTTCGACCGACTGGTGTTCAATAAGATTCTGAACCTTGATCCGGTGGTTCCCAACGCTGTCAAAGACACCGGGAAGCTCCGCATCCGCAACACCGGAGAGGAGCCGCTGGTGATCTCCGGCATCTCGGTAAGCACTCCGTGGCAGGTGGTTTCCGGCGGGGGGGCAGGAACCATCGCACCCGGGGGATTCCGCGATGTCACTCTGCAATTCAACGCAACCGGCGGCAACGTGCATCAGGGTACGCTCACCATCTCATCCAACGATTCCGATGAACCCGTGCGGCGCGTCAGCCTCGGAGGCTACTGGCAGAGTCACAGCGAAAACAATCCTGCCAACAACCGCAGCCAGGAACCAACGCTGGCGAGGGTGTTTGAGGTGTTCGGATATTCGACGGCGGCGGTGTCGGCGGGACAGAGTGTCGATACGGGGGGCAACATCCGGAAAGTCGGTGATGAGGTGCTCAGCAGCTACTGGGTGCGTGCCGACGGCAGCCAGCCCGTCCGGGTGCGGCAACTGGCGGCGTTCCACGGGCAGGGAGCGACCGCGACGATTTCCTATTTCCATCGTGGTACCACCCAGGCACGGACGCTCTTCACATCCGCCGGCGTCGATGGGCAGAGCTTCCTGCCCAGGAAGAACAATCAGCTCTCCGCACCTGCCGCTGGAAGCTTCTCGCCGCCGGTGACCCAGCCGTTCGGATTCAAGGTGGATAATGTCTGGAGCGAACAGGCCAACAACGATGTTTCCCGCGGGGGGCAGGGGCACTACATGCGCTTCTACCCGGTGATCGACGCCAACGGGCAGTTCGTCGAGAACACCTGGCTGCTGGCGATGGACTATGAACGCATCCTCCCCGATTACCAGGACAACATCTACCTGATCGAAAACATCTCGCCATGGCAGATGCCCACCCCGCCCGATGGGCTGATCGGTGTGAAAACCGGGGGGCGGGTGGTGCTGGACTGGGCCGACAACCCCGAGCGCGCCGTCGTCGGCTACAACATCTACCGCTCACTCACTCCGACCGGCACCTACAAGAAGCGCAACGCCGTGCTCGCGACCGCCTCAGTCTTCACGGAAACCGTGGATTTTGCCGTAGGAACCCGGGTGTATTATCGGGTGACGGCCGTCACTGCCGATGGCAGGGAATCGATGCCCGCCAGCGTGATCGTCACGCTCTGAGGAGGGTCGAGCCGATCAGGGTTTTCCCATGCTCGCCAGCGATACGGCGAACGAAATCTGCTCCAGTTGCACCGCAAGATCTACGGAACCGACGCTCACCTGTGCCGGAACACTGATGGAGGTCGGCGCGAAGTTCAGAATTCCCTTGACCCCGGCCTCCACCAGCTGATCGGCCACGTCCTGCGCGGCTTCGGCGGGAACGGCGACGATTGCCACCCTGATTCCGTGCTTCCGAACGGCTGCGGCGAGTTCAGCCATCGGCTGGATCGTGTAAGGGCCGTGCCGGCTGCCGATTTTGTCCCGGTCGGAGTCGAACACGGCAACCAGTTTGAACCCCTTGGCCTCAAAACCGCGATACGCCATCAGCGCCCGACCGAGATTGCCCGCTCCGACCAGCAGAACATTCCATGTCTTGTCCGTACCGAGGATCTGCCGCAGTTTGATGATCAGCTCTTCCACGCGATAGCCGATGCCCGGGTGCCCGAACTGTCCGAAATAGGCCAGGTCCTTGCGGACCTGCGCGTCGCTGAGCCCCAGGCTTTCCCCCAGTTGCTTGCTGGAGATGGTCTTGCGCTGTCGCTGACGGAAGGATTCGAGCTGTCGCAGATAAAGGCTGATGCGTCGGACGGCGGGGTTGGGAATCGCGTCGGGTCGGTGCAGGTCCATGCGAATGCCTTCCAGACCCGCGCGATTATTGCGCCCCGGGTTGGGATGGGCAAGCCGTCGGAGCCGCCCACCCGCCGCCGAGCGGATGGTCCATCCGGTTACGAAGGTCGATGCGCGCGGGTCTGTCGGGCGCGTGTGCCCCGGCACACCGTCGATCGATGTGCCAACTGCGAGATGGGCGGGCCACCAGCGGTCGTTGCGGGAATGACGCCCGAACCGGTTTTCCTTGACTGAAAATCACCGTCGGGTTAGGGTCCAGCGGCTTTTGGAAGAGTCGTCTGGCCCGGTCGTGTTTGCACCGCCAGAGCATGGAGATTGCCTCGATGATTCGCAGCAGGCTTGCGGTGTGGGTGGTGACGGCCGGGGCTGCCGCGCTGCTGACAGGACAAGGTGAGAACAGCTGGGGGGCGACAGACATTCCCCCGTCCATCGTCAGCAGCCCTGAAGCCGAGAAGTCACGGGACGTTATCCGGGCTTTCATCCGGGAGCAGGTGGCCGCGCTCATGGGCGATGATGCCGCAGCACGTGCCGCAGCCCGTGATGCGCTCACCGGCAAAGCGGCCAGCGCGCAGGCCAGTGTCAGCTTCCTGGATATCTACCTGACCGAGCTGGCTCCGGAGCTGATCCGGGCGCTGCGCGATCCGAAGCTACCGACGCGTTTGAATGCCGCGATCGTCGCATCCCGTGCCGGATCCACCACAATCGACCGTCAGGGCAGGTTGGCGCCGGTGGTAGAAGTGGCGTTGGCCGACAACCAGTTGCCGGTGTTGATCTGGTCGATGAAAGCGGCGGCGCAGCAGCTTCCGGTGGTGCTGGGGCAAGGGGCC
>JAVQWE010000209.1:0-5483 GCA_033579175.1 Phycisphaerales bacterium
CAGCAATGGCGATCTGGTCGTCGGCATGGGCGACGGATATGTCCTGGATCCTCCGATCAATATCCCCGCCGGAATCCCTAATGACAAAATCAATATCTCCGAGGACGGTACGGTCAGTTATATCGTGCCGGGCGCAACAACTTCGACGACCGCCGGGCAAATCCAGTTGTATCAGTTCGTGAACCCGCAGGGGCTGGATCTGCTGGGTGGAAGCATTTACGGCAAGACGGAAGCTTCCGGGGAGCCGATCGAAACCCGTCCCACGGAAGAAGGGGCAGGGCGCACCCTGCAGGGATTCCTCGAAGGCAGCAACGTTGATCCGGTGAAGGAACTGGTAACGCTGATCAAGACCCAGCGGGCGTTCGAGCTGAACAGTCAGTCCGTGCAGACTGCCGATCAGGCCTTGCAGACCATCGGTAATCTGCGGCGCTTCTGAGCGGTTCTGCCTGCCGGCAGAAAGACCTCGGCGGCGCCTGCCCCTCGCGCCGGGGGATGAGGGGCTTGCAGGCTGTGCGACAGGGAGGTCGCAGCGATGTTCAATCCGAATCCGAGACGCCCGCTCACCCGGCGGCAGACGGCCAGAATCGTCGTTGCCACGGTCATTCTGGCCTGGGCGACGCAGACACTTCTGCAGCAGTGGGGTTACGGCGCCGCACCGCCGGTTTCGGACGGTCCGGCGATGGCAGCGCTGCAGAACGAGACGGTCGAACGATTTATCCCTCCGACAACCACCCGTCCGGCGCGCCTGGAGCTGCGCCCCACCGCCACGGTCATCGGGCCGGAAGTGAGCCTGCGGCAGATTGCGCGTTGGTCTCAGTTCGATGCGCCGACGTTCGCGCCCGTTGCCGACCTGGCGTTTGCCCGGCTGGGGGATTCCATGCCTTTCCGCACGATCACCCTCGACGAGGTCAAAGCCACCCTGCGCGATGCCGGAGTGAATCTGGCGAGCATTCACCTTTCCGGCGCCACTTCCTGCCTGGTCAACCGCAGCGACGTGCAATTCGACGAAGGTCAGGCGCTCAACCAGTGGATGAACACCAGTGCAAGTCGCTCAAGAGATGGCGCCGACAGTTCCGCCTCGGAGCCGGACCTCCGCCCGGATATTCGCGCCCTGTCCACGGGTGCAAACCTGGCGGTCCCGGCTCGAGTCGACGCACCGGCAGAGGAAGACCTTGACGACCGTTCCCTGCGCGGTCTGCTGATCCGCGATTTGTGCACCCGCCTGAACCTCCGCCGCGAGCAGCTTCAGATCAGTTTCCGACCGGGGGCGGAGAAGACGCTGGCACTTTCCGAACCGCACTTTCGGTTTGATCTTGAGCCGGTGCGCGCTCGAAACCTTGGCGAGGTCGCATGGAACGTGACCATCCACGCCGGTGAATCCCGCCAGCGCGTGGCGATCGTCGCCGATGCCCGGATGTGGCAGCATCAGGTTCTGGCCGCGCGTCCGATTGCTCACCGGCAGATCATCCGGGAAGAAGACCTGATTGAACAACGCGTGCTGGTGGACCGCCTCCCCGAGGCGCCGCTTCTGGTGAAATCGCAGGCCGTCGGGCAGCAGGCCTCACGGGACATCAAAGCCGGCACGCCGCTGACTGCAAGGCTGGTCGACCCGCTGCCGCTCGTGCGCGCCGGTCAGTTCGTCACCGTTACCCTTTCGCAGGGCAACATTCAGATCAAGACGGTTGCCAAGGCTCTGGAGGGCGGGGCGTTCGGCCAGACCATTCGCGTCAAGAATGAGACGACGCGACAGGTGTTTCAGGTGGTCATCACCGGGCCGCAATCGGCGGCGCTCACGGCGGCGGAGCTTTCCAGCGCAGAAGGAAGGTGAAGGGTGAGGGCAGTTACGCGAGTCACCATTCTGATGAGTGCTCTTGCCACCGCAGCGGCGGCGCAGGACCTCAATACCCGCTCTCCCGAAGGTCGCCAGCCTCCGCGCGGGGTTTCAGAGCCTGCGCCGCGGCCAACACCGGAGCTTGTGCGACAGCACGGGGGGTCGCTGTTGCGCGCGCAGCTGTCGGTTTCCCCGGAGAGCCGGGCGAATTCACTGGAGACGGTCAGTTTCTTCCACGTCCCCCCGCCGGAGCCAAGGCTGATTCAGAAGCATGACCTGGTGACCATCATTATCCGGGAAGAAAGCAGCGCCAAATCCGATGCCAAAGCCGACATCAGCCGAGAAAGCGAGATGGATGCACGGCTGGAGGAATTCATCAAGCTTTCGGGGTTTCAGCTCAGTGGAGGCGGGGTTACGGAACCGATCCCCTCCATCCGGGCACGCGCCAGTCGCGAATTTCAGGGTGATGGCAAGCTCGATCGCAAGGACAGCTTCATCGCCCGCATTCAGGCGGAGGTGATCGACGTCAAACCCAACGGCACCATAGTGCTGCAGGCGCGCAAACGCATCCGGACTGACGAAGAAGAGCAACTGTTCATCCTTAGTGGCATTGCCCGTGCCGAGGACGTCACGGCCGACAACAGCGTGCTTTCGACACAGCTGTTCGATCTGGAACTTTCCAAATCGACCCGTGGCCCCGTGCGCGACAGCATCAAGCGAGGTGCGGTGCACCGGTTCCTGGATTGGCTTAACCCGTTTTAGCAGGAGGTTCGATCGTCGTGGTCCGGCGGTGAAGCCGCTTGCGGTCTGGCGACGCACGTCGAACGTCTCATCCATGGCCCGATTCATTGCGGTTACGATGATTCTTGGGGTGCTGGCAGCGCCAGCCCATGCCGTCAAAATCGCCGACATCACGCGAATTGGCGGTCAGCGGACCAACCTCCTGACCGGCCTGGGGCTGGTCTACGGTCTGAAGGGAACCGGCGACGGGGGCGACTTCCAGCCGGCGATCAAGCCGCTGGCGACGATGCTCAGCAAGTTCTCCAATCCTGCGACGGTGCGGGAGCTGCAAGAGGTCAATAACGTCGCGCTGGTCAGCATCACCGCGACCGTTCCAAGCAACGGGGTTCGCGACGGGGATCGAATCGACGTTTACGTGACCAGTATCGGCGCGGCTTCCAGCCTGCGGGGGGGGCGCTTGTTTGTGACCCCGCTGACAGGACCGATCCCCGGCAGCGGCATCTTTGCCTTGGCCGAAGGACCGATTGTGATTGAGGATCCGGCCACCCCCACCGTGGGACGGATCGTCGGCGGGGCGGTGATGGAGACCGATCTTCCCGCTAAATACGTTGAAAATGGGCGGTTTACGTTGATTGTGGAAGATCCCTCGGCCTCGTGGACTACCGCCAGCACCATCGCACGGATCATCAATGATGCCGAAGATGCCGGGGGGGAACCGCTGGCCGTCGCGATCGATCCGAAGAACATCGTCGTGAACATTCCCGAGATGGAGCGCGACCGCCCCGACAGCTTCATTTCACGCATTCAACGGTTGCCGGTTCCCATGTTGCCCTCGGAGGCGCGGGTGACGATCAACGATCGCACGGGAACCATGATCGTGACCGGTGACGTTGAGATCAGCCCTTGCGTAATCAGCCACAAGGGGTTGACGATCACCACGATCACACCACAACCGGTTGGGACTCCCCAGCAACCTCTGGTGACAGAATCAACGGTCGTTTCGCTTGACACGACCGCCAGCGGGGGGGCCAAACTGCAGGATCTGGTCAACGCGCTGGACCAACTGAAGGTGCCGGCGGAGGATCGCATCGCCATCGTCAAGGAACTGCACAAGATCGGGAAACTGCACGCCAAACTGATCGTCGAGGGCACCTGAGGAGCCCGCCGAGCCGGTATCCGTTCCTTGGCAGTGTGCTGGCACGCACCTTGCAGCGTCTCCCTCTGGCATGACCATCGAGCCTTCTTCCGGGCATAACCAGCCGACTCCCGCGCAATTGTTGCGCCATCGAACCCTCCGCAAGCAGGCGGAAAAGTTCGTCGCCCAGACGTTCTTCACCCCGATTTTCAAGGCGATGCGCAGCAGCCCGTTCAAAAGCAGGCTTCTGTCCGGCGGTCGTGGTGGTGAGGCGTTCCAAGCCATGCTGGACGGACTGCTGGCCGAGCGAATGGGCCGGGGAGCGGCCAAGCCCCTGGTGGATGCCATCGTCAACCGGCTCGACCCGCATACGGCGCGCCTTCTGCGAAAGACTCGGGTCAGCGCCGGGCCGGTCCCAACTCTGGTTTCTGCACCGCTGCTGTCGGCAAAGGTTGAACCATGACCCGTTTCGTGAGCGATCTGCTGTTCCTGCTGGAGGAACTGATTGTCGAACATCGCAAGCTGCTGGGTGTATTGCAGCGGCAGACCGATGCCATGAAGGCGCTGGACCTGCCGTTGATGGAAAACCTGCGAACGCAGCAGGAGGCGATTCGCCAACGCATCCGCCAGATCGATCACCGCCGGCGGGCTGTGATGCAACAGCTTGCCAAGGCCCATCGGTGCTCTGGCGAAATGACTCTTTCGGCCGTCGCAGAGCATGATCCGGCCAGCGGCCCGGCGTTGCTGGAAAAGCGGCAGATTCTGCGTGATCTGGCCGCTGAGATCGCGATGAAATCGAATGTCGCGGGTCAACTGGCCGGTGCCGTGCTGGGTCATCTGAACACCGCGGTGAAACTGATCGCCTCAGCGGTGCGGAATGCGGGCGTGTACACGCGCAACGGGATTCCGCGCGTCGGACCGCGCATCGGGGCGATGGAGGCGGTGGCGTGATTCCCCGGCCGGTGCAGTCGCGGCAGCCGTGTTGATGATCTGAGAGGCCAGACGCATTCCGCCATGGGTTTGACAGGCACACTTTCGGTAGGTCGCTCGGCGCTGGCGAGCCATCAGGTGGCGATACAGGTCACCAGCAACAACATTGCCAATGCCAACACGCCCGGCTACACGCGGCAGGTGACGCGCCTGACCCCGCTGCGCGATCAACAGATCGCGCCGGGACAGTTCGTCGGAACAGGGGTGGGAGTTGATTCGATCAGCCGGGCCGTGGACGAATCGCTGGTGGCGCGACTGCGCGCCAGCATCAGCGGAGGCAGCGGCGCGGAGGTCATCCGGCAGTGGCTGGGTCGGGTGGAGGCGGCGTTCAACGAGCTTTCGGATCAGGATCTTTCCACGCGGCTGAGCACGTTCTTCGGCGCCTGGAGCAACCTGGCAAACAAGCCGCAGGATATCGGTTTGCGGCAGATCGTCCTGCAGGCCGGAGATGCGGTGGCCAACTGGATGCGCGACCTGCGGACGCAGTTGTCGTCGCTGGCGACGGATGTCGATGAGCGTCTGCAGGCCGCCGTGAACACTGCCGACGATCTCGCCCGGAAAATTGCCCAGATTAACACCGAGGTGGTGCGGGCCGAGGGAGGCTCGAACGCGCCGGCCAACGGTCTGCGTGATCAGCGGGATGTCCTGCTGGGGGAACTGGCTGAGCTGATCAACGTTCAGACGCGCCTGCAGCCCAGCGGCGCCATGAATGTCTATGTGAACTCCGAGCCTCTGGTTATGGAGGGTGACACGCAGGGCGTGGCGCTTCGACAGAGCCTCGTGCAG
>JAVQWE010000210.1:0-5462 GCA_033579175.1 Phycisphaerales bacterium
TCAGGACCAAGGTCAGAAACAGTCGGATCATCGTTATCCTCGAGTTACAGTCGGATTCTGATTGTGCCGCGCGTCCGGCTTCGGGGGGATTGTTAATATTGCCCAAAACGTGGCATTTCCCGAAGCGCGGGTTTGCGGGGGGCAGCGGTTTTCGCACTCACGGCAGACTTTTTAGAAATTGCGGCGATCCCTCCGCAATGCTCAATCGGGGAAATTGTACCGGCTGCCCGGTGCGGGAGCGGCGCGCCAGTTGTCCAATAATGCCCGAAATTTCCGCGAAAACTGCTCTCCAAGCCCGGTCGCCGCAACCCCGCGGAGCGGACGCCCGCGCCGACCGCATCCGCCAGAGAATTCACCGGGGCACCGGAAGATTTTTGGGAAATCCGTCGCAATCTGTGGTACTCTATACCGACGCAATCGACTGGTTGCACGCAACGATGAGTCCCGGCGGAATCTGCGGCGCGATCCACGCCGCCTTTTCGGAGGAAAACTCGATGCCAGCTCTCCCGCGCAGGACGCGCGTCATCCTCGCTCGTTCCACCGTCGTGGTTCCACTTTCGCTGACCGGCTTTGCCGCACTCGCCTCGGCCGTGCCAGCCTTTCCCGGCGCCACCGGCTTCGGGGCCAACGCCAACGGGGGGCGCGGGGGTGACGTCTATCGCGTCACCAGTCTCGCCGATACCCTCACGCCCGGCACGCTGCGGTACGGGCTTCGGGAAAGCGGCTTCCCCGCTGCCGGACGCACCATCGTCTTTGATGTCGGGGGCGTGATCAACCTGACTTCCAACCTTGATGTCAAGAACATCCGCAACGTAACCATCGCCGGTGAGACAGCACCCGGCGGCATTACCCTGGCCGGTCGGACCCTTCAGATCACCGGCAGCAACAACAAGATCACCAGCGATATCATCATTCGTCACATCGCGGTGCGCGGGCCAAGCAGTGAAGATGCAATCTCCATCAAAGGCGCGGGGCACACTTATAACGTGATTCTCGACCACGTCTCCACGTCCTGGAGCAAGGACGAGTTGCTCTCCAGCACCCAGAGTATTAACAACATCACGGTCCAGAATTCCTTCATCACCGAGGCGCTCAATCCCACGGGTCACAGCTATGGCTCGCTGGTCCGGCCGCTCAGCAGCTCGACCCTCAGCACCTCGAATGTCACCTATTCGTACAACCTCTATTCGAACAACAAAAGCCGGAATCCCCGACCAGGAACCTACGACGGCAAACTGCTCAACTTCGAATTCTTCAACAACGTCGTCTACAACTGGAGCGATCGCGCCGGCTACTCCGGGGGCAGCAGCGAGGGACAGACCGAATACGTTCGCATGAACTACGTCGGCAACTACCTCATTGCCGGACCGGCCACGCCCGCGGGCGCCAAGTCCACCACCGCCTTCACTCGCGACGCCAGCAATTCGCCGATCGATATCAAGGTCTATCAGGCCGGCAACCTCATCGATTCCAACAAGAACGCCGTGCGCGACGGCACGAACACCGGCTGGGGCATGTTCTCCAACTGGAACGGGTCCGTCAGCTCGCCATTCCCGGTTGCGGATCAGATGTCCAGTCCTTTCCCATTCGCTCAGACCACGTTCGACACGGCCGAGGATGCCTACGCGATTGTGCTGGCGTCGGGCGGTGCGCAACCGTGGAACCGAAGTGCCGTCGATCGACGCTACGTTCAGGAGGTCATGACCAACACCGGGGCGGTGATCAACACTCTGCCTTCGGAGTGGAACGACATCATCAACACCCCGCCCACCTTTCGCCCCGCCGGCTGGGATACCGATTCCGACGGCATGCCTAACTGGTGGGAGACCGCCCGCGGGCTGAACCCGAATGTGGCGAATCACAACGGGTTGATGTCCAATGGTTACACGAACCTGGAGAATTATCTGAATTACCTTCACCTGCAGGCCAACTGGAATGTCGATGGCAACGGCCTCTGGAGTGGCTATCTGAACTGGGCCGGAATCCGCCCCAATGCCATCGATGCCACCGCCGGCTTCGGCCCGGTGATCACCCAGCCGGTTACCGTCACGGTCCCCGGGGCAGTGACAGTCGGTCAGATGCGATTTGATAGCGTGCACGGGTATACGATCAACGGGCCGGGAACCGTAACCATCGATGTGATCAGTGGTTACGCGATGGTGGACGTCCTCGCCGGTAACCATGTGATCGCCGCCCCGCTGACCCTGCAGGACGACCTGCGCCTGACGGTGTCAGCCGTCGGGGCGTCGCTGCTGCTGGCAGTAGACCTTTCCGCCGCCGGAAAAAACATTACCAAAGCCGGACCGGGTGCGCTGGGGGCGCAACAGGTCCGGTCGGCGGCGTTGAATGTCGAGTCGGGCACCGTCACCATCAGCCCCAAGGCCGGCTCGGCTGACCCGACGGGCACCAGTCGCGTCAGCGCGCTGACCGTCGCCACCGGCGCTGTCTTGGATCTGACCAACAACGCCCTGGTGATCGACGCAGCCAATCCCGCCGCCGCCTACTCCGATCTGAAGGCCGCCATCAACGCCGGCAGGATCGTTTCCAGCCTAGCCGATGCTTCCCACGCCCTCGGGTATGCTTCGAACAGCGCCTTGGGGCTGGCAACGTTTGCCGGGCAGACGGTCAATCCCAACAGCGTCCTGGCCCGACATACGCGCCTCGGTGATGCCAATCTGGATGGCACCACCGACATCGGAGATTTCTCGTTGCTGGCGGCCGGTTTCAACGGGGTTGGCGACTGGCAACAGGGGGATTTCAATCGCGACAGCTCGATCGATCTGGGCGACTTCTCGCTGCTGGCGGCAAACTTCAATCAATCGGCGGTTGGCGGCTTGCCGCGGGCCAGCATCCCCGAGCCGTCCGTCGCAGCCGGGATGTCGATCGCCCTCTGGGCCATGGGAAGTCGAAGGCGATTTCGCGGAGAACCATCGAATCCAAAGGAAATGTCTTTGTGCGGGAGGAATGAGCGATGAAAGTGCGGATGAAACGGTCTCAAGGCAAAACGAATCAGGTTCCCCGTCTGGCCGCCACCGCCGCGCTGGCTTGCTGGGGCGCCGGATATGCCCTGGCGGCCAACGGTACGTGGGTGGCCAGCAGCAACACGAGCTGGAACAGCGCCGCCGCCTGGCTGAGTGGCACCATTCCGGGGAATAACTCCGGGACGCTGGGCACCAGCACAGATGTTGCAACGTTCACCAGCCTGGGGCTGAGTTCCGCAAGCACGTTGCCGATCGTGGTCGGTGTAGACCCGGGCCGGAACATCCACTCCATGATTTTTGACAATTTCACGATCCCCGAGACGTCCACCAATGCCTACCGGATCGGCACGGTCGGCGGCAACCCGCTTTACCTCAGCAACGGCGGGGTGATTCGCATGACCGACACGGTGGTTTCGTCCAATCCATCCAATGCCGCCGCCACGGTATTGGTGGATATTGACGCACCCATGGTGCTGACCGGCACCACGTACACGTTCGACGCCGGCGCCGGCAGCGTGAATAACTCCCTCCCCGGTCTGCGACTCAACGGACCGATCATCGCCGCCGCCGGAGCACCCACCACCCTCATTTTTGACGGGGTTCACGGTGGGCCCGGTTCCTCCCGGGCTGAGAATCAGTCACAAATCACCGATGGTCCGAACGGGGCCATCGTCAGCGTCGTCAAGAACGGCCCGGGCACCTGGGAAATGAACCAGGATTCCTCGGCCCCCAACACTTATTCCGGCGACACCATCATCAATGCCGGAGTGTTGCGATCGAGCACGGCTTCCGGATTCAACGGACTGGGGGGCTTCTCCCCGAACTCGCATTACATCGTCAACGCCGGCGGCCTGCTGCGCAACAGTGTTGCCGGCAGCACCATCAAGGCACTGACGATTAACGCGGGGGGTTCGATGAACGTTTCGACCGCTGCCTCCACAACGCTGAACTTCAACACCGGCACATTCAACATTCCGGCGATACACCTGAATTACGTGACGGCCGGCGCGGGCACTTTCAACAGCAATGGTCCGTTCACGTTCCTGGGCACTCTTCCGGAGGCCGGGGGAATCAAGCTCTCTTGCGGTTCTCTCACCGGGCATGCCAATCTGGGCACTTCCGGGTCGGTGCTTGACATCGGCTCCACGCTGCGGCTGTTCGATATCGGAAAAGGCGATCCGAACAATGCCTATGACCTGCGGATTTTCGGTCCGGTGGTCGGGGGAGGGCCCGACGGCGGGATCGTCAAGACCGGTCCGGGGCTGCTGCGCTTCGAAAGCAGCTCGGTAGGATTCACCGGCAAGCTGGAAATCCGTCAGGGAGTGGTTCAGGCCCGGGTGGATAACGCGTTCACCGGATTGCCGCGACTCGAGATTACCGGAGGTTTTCTGAACGTCCTGGGCAGCGCGGGCTCCAACACCTTCAGCTTCGGGCCGGTGAAGATGACCAAAGGCGGCATCACCGCCGGTTCTTCCATCACCAGCACGGTTCGCGCCCCGAGTTTCCTGCTGGAAGTCGCGGCGGGAGACACTGTGGCGGTCGGCGCGGTACTGGCCGATCGCGATGCCCCGGCCACGCTCACAAAGACCGGACTTGGTGTCGCCACCCTGACGGGAAACAACACCTACAGCGGAGGAACCACGGTCGCCGGGGGTGAGCTTCACGTCAACACCAACTCCGAGGACATCATCATCAACCCCGGGGCGCCCGGAGCCAACATCACCGCCGGCAAGCTGGTGTTCGATTACACCGGCGGAACCAGCCCCGCCAATCAGATCGTGCCCATCCTCGATGCCGGTTACGATGTGAACTTTTCCACCGGCCGGCTGCGCTCGTCGGCGGCCACCTCGTCCCTGGGATTGGGGTACCGCGACGACGGGATTTCGAAATTCACCGTCGCCTTCACCCGGTACGGTGATGCCAACACCGACCTGGTTGTCGATCTGGCGGATTTCTCTCTGCTGGCGGCGAACTTCAATCAGACCGGCACCTGGAGCCGAGGCGATTTCAACTATGACTTTTCCGTCGATCTGGGTGATTTCTCCCAGTTGGCTGCCAACTTCAACCAGGCAGCTCCCTCCGGTGCCGACTTGCCCCGCGCCGCGGCAGTGCCCGACCCGGCATCGGCCGGACTGCTGGCGGCTTGCGCGTTCCTGCTGTCGCGTCGCCGAATGGCCTGATGTGACGACAGGATGCCTGCAATGGTCGCCAGTGCGACGGCCGGATCTGCCTGATCCGGCCGTCGGCACTTTCCGCCGGGATGCCAGGTCGGTCCACGTGCGGTCTGGGAGAGGGTATTTCTGAACGGACAGTGCCACACATCGAGGCGGGCAACGGGTTTGGCTCCCGGCGCCCGCGTGAGATCGCCGATCGGGTCGTCGGTTCTGAGCGTCGAGCAGACGCGCTGCACGGGGGAACCCGCTTGCAGGTTCTGAACGACCGGCTTCGGGTGTCGGTGGAGGTTGCTGGGCGGGTTACAAC
>JAVQWE010000211.1:0-5454 GCA_033579175.1 Phycisphaerales bacterium
GGACGGCGTCGCGGGCTTCCTGATGATCCAGACGCAGCGTCCCCCCACCCTGGATGAGGTAGGTTCCGTTGCCGGCGAAGTTGATCGCGCCGACGGTGACGGGGCTGCTCTGGTTCACCTGTCCGACGCCACCGGCGAGATTGGCATTGAAGCTGGCGATTGCGCCCTTGGAATTGGCAGGTCCGTTGACCCATTGCGAGGGATCGGTCCAGTTGCCACTGGTGGTGTTGGTCCAGCGCTGCGCGACGAACTGGGTGAGCGGCGTGATGGCGACATTGTCAAATTGCGCGCTGAGGGCCGGGCGATTCTGGAAGCCGAGATTCTGGTTCGGGTCGAACTCCACTTCCAGGAGCACCTGCGACGTGGGGAATTGCG
This sequence comes from Phycisphaerales bacterium, assembly GCA_033579175.1. Classification (GTDB taxonomy): domain Bacteria; phylum Planctomycetota; class Phycisphaerae; order Tepidisphaerales; family Tepidisphaeraceae; genus JAVQWE01. The sequence goes on from JAVQWE010000211.1 coordinate 376, forward strand.
AGGAATTGAGATACTTGTAGACGAAATAGCCGCGCGAGCCGGCAGCGCCATCCAGAGCGGTGGGCTCGAGGCTCAGACCCGTGGAGTTGAACGGGTCGTTGGGATCGACCAGCTCAACCACCGCCAGATCGCCGGCAAAAAGATCATCGTGGGGCGGAGGGCCGGAGACGCCGTAGCTCCAGATGTACGCCGAGAGAACATAATCCGTGTCGGGCGCGAGGGTGACGGTCTGGGCCAGTTTGTAATCATTGAACGGGCTGACCCCTCCGGGGTTGAAAGCCTGGGCCGCGCGGTTCTGCAGGACCCCCGGAGCACTGGGGAGGTTGGCGGGGTCGGGGGTTTGTCCGACCATGATGTTGTCGGGGGGCGCGGGGGTGGGAGTCCACCCGGTGGGGATGTTCCCCGGACCGACGGATTCAAACCCGGGATTCACGATCAGGGAAGAATCGGTGACTTCCGATCCGGCCTGATACTGATTCAGCGACAACTGCACGCCGCTGTTGGCGCTGGCCAGGTTGGCGCAAGCACAGACAGCGGCAAAAACGGCGGTAAAGCGAAGACGGTTCATGCAACCCTCCAGAGCGCGCAGAAACTACCAAGCTGGACGCGCCGGGGTCAACAAGAGGATGGTTTGTATTCCGGACAGCTCGTTCGACGAGCGGGACTTTCTGTGAGCTATGCCGGTTGTGCCGCGCCTGACGGATCAAGCCGCGGTACAATCACGGGGGTCTGGTCCGGGATCGCCGGACCACAAAGCCACGTTTTTCAGGGAATATGCGGTATCAGGAACGACATGCGGTTGTCACCGGAGGAGCCAAGGGCATCGGCGCCGCCACGGCTCGTGCCCTGGCCGCCGAGGGGGCGCGGGTTTCGATTCTGGATGTTGACGAAACGGCCGGCCAGCTTGCGGCTGAGCTGCCTGGGGCAAGGTTCTTTCGATGCGATGTTTCGCGCTCGGTCGAGGTGGAAGCTGCGATCGAGCAGGCGATTGCTGCCTCCGGCGACATCTGGGTTCTGGTCAACAACGCCGGCATTCAGACCTACGGCACCTGCGTGGACACGACCGAGGCCGAATGGGATCGCACGATGAACGTCAACCTCAAGAGCGCGTTTCTGTGCAGCAAGGCGGCGATCCCGTCGATGCTGCGGCGCGGGGGCGGGGTGATCGTGAATCTTGCCAGTGTGCAGGCATTTGTCTCTCAGCATCAGGTGGCGGCATACACAACCAGCAAGACTGCGTTGCTGGGGCTGACGCGCAGCATTGCCGTCGATTACGCGCCGAAGGTCCGATGCGTGGCGGTGTGTCCGGGGACGATTGATACCCCGATGCTGCGTAACGCGATTGAGCTTTCCCCCGATCCGCAGGAAGTCCTGCAGGAATGCCATGACATGCACCCGGTGAAGCGCATCGGCAGGCCCGAGGAGGTGGCCGCGCTGATCGTTTTCCTGTGCAGCGACGAGGCGGGCTTCATCACCGGGCAGCCGATCCGCATCGACGGAGGGCTGGGTTTGAGCATCGGAGGCAGCAAGAGGAGCTAGCCCGGCACAATCCTTCGGCAGCCTTCCGCCTGCACGCTGCCGACCGGCAACCGACGGGAATCCACTGCGATGCGTATCACTGACATTCGTCCCACGACCGTCACGGTGCCCCTGGAGGCCCCGTTGCGACACGCCAACGGTTGCCACCACGGAAGGTTTGTCCGGACGATCGTGGAGATCGACACCGATGAGGGAATCACCGGTCTGGGGGAGCTCGGAGGCGGGGGAGAATCGGCCGAAGCGGCGCTGCGGGGGTTGAAGCCGTATCTGCTCGGGCACGATCCGATGCAGTTGGAAGCCCTGTTCTGGAAAATCTGCAACCCGACGGCATCGCTCTACAACAACCGCACGCAACTGCATGCGGCACTTGAGTTTGCGTGCATCGACATCATCGGCAAGAAGCTCGGAATCCGCGCCTGCGACCTGCTCGGGGGAGCGTTGCGCGAGCGCGTGCCCTTTGCATCCTACCTGTTTTATCGGGGAAGGAACGAAAAGACCGGCGTCGGCGGGGAGAGTACCCCCGAGCAGATCGTGAACCACGCCAGGCAACTGGTTGCACAGCATGGCTTTACCACGCACAAGCTCAAGGCCGGAGTTTTCAGCCCGGATCACGACATCGCCGTCTTTCGCGAGCTGGCCGGAGCGTTCCCCGGGCATCGGTTGCGGATTGACCCCAACGCGTCCTGGAGCGTGGAGGAGGCGATCCGTGTCGGAAAGTCGATTGAAGACCTCAACAACGACTATTTCGAGGACCCTTGCTTCGGTCTAGAGGGCATGCGCCGGGTGCGACAGTTCGTGCGTATTCCGACAGCCACCAACACGGTGGTGGTGAACTTCGAGCAGTTGGCGGCGTGCATCCGCACCAGCGCCATCGATGTCATCCTGCTGGACACGACGTTCTGGGGCGGTTTGCGGCAGGCGTGGAAAGCCAGCGTGGTCTGCGAGAAGTTTCAGTGGGGCGTCGCCGTGCATTCCAGCGGTGAACTGGGCATTCAACTTGCCACCATGCTGCATCTGGGTGCGGCGATTCCCAACCTCTCTTTCGCCGCTGACGCGCACTATCACCACCTGTCCGACGACATCATCCGTGGAGGAAAGATGAAATACGTCAAGGGTGAAATCGCGGTTCCCACCGGCCCGGGGCTGGGTGTTGAACTGGATCGGGAGAAGCTCAACCAGTACGCCGAGCTGTATCGTCAGCTCGGCAATTACCCCTACGACCGGGACCCGTGGCGTCCGGGCTGGTTCGCGGTAACCCCCGAACGGAACTGGGCCACGTGAAGCGGAAAAGGGGCCTTGGCACCGGAGGGTCCTGAAAAAACGACATCCCCAGACACTTCAAAGAGGGAATCTGACGAGCCGCTGCCAGCGGCATCACGAGCAGAAGAGTCATGCCAATACCGATCTCACGAGCAAGCATCTTTGCCGACGGTCTGGATCATTCCGAGTGCCTGGCCGCGCACCCGGACGGCACCTGGTTTGCCGGAGGAGAGGCCGGGCAGATCTATCACATCTCGGCCGACGGCAAAAAGGTCGAGGAAATCGGCAACACCGGGGGGTTTGTGCTGGGGATCGCGCTCAGTCCGGATCGCAAATGGTTGGCCTGCTGCGACCTGCGTCACAAGTGCGTATTCCGCTTTGAGATTGCCGGTCGCACGCTCAGTGAATTTGCCCGCGGGACCCGAGATGAGCCATTTTCCATTCCCAATCACCTGTGTTTCACGCCCGAAGGCGATCTGTTCGTCACCGATTCCGGAGCATTCCGGAAGGTAAGTGGACGAATCTACCGCTTCCGCAGCTCCGGGGAGGGAAGCATCTGGCACCGCGGGCCGTTCAACTTCACCAATGGCATCGCGCTGGGTCCCGATGGCAAGGCGGTGTTCGTCTGCTGCACCTGGCTGCCGGGCGTGGAGAAGATCGAGATCAGGCCGGATGGCTCGGCGGGCAAGCGGAGTGTTTACGCCCGAATCCCCAAAGCTCTGCCGGACGGTCTGGCCTTCGACGCCCGCGGGAACCTGTATGTCTCCTGTTACACCCCCGCACGCATTTACCGCATCGGACGCGATCGAAAAGTAAGCGTGCTGATTGACGACTGGGAGGCCCACATCCTCAGCAACCCGACCAATATCGCCTTCGGTGGCAAGAACTTCGATGAACTGTATGCCGCCAACCTCGGCCGATGGCATCTGACCAGAATCGCGCTGAAAACCAGAGGTCTGCCGCTGGCCAGCCACCTGGCCCGCCCGATCGGAAGCACCGGTGTCTATCCCTGATCCCCCGGCTGAAGCAAGGCCCACCTGTATGAAACCCTTCCGCAAAACCATCCTCAGCCAGCCGTCGTGGGGCATCAGCACCCGTGAAGTGGCGCTGTGGCTGACGCAAACCGGGGGAATGCTCGGCCCGGTGAGCTTCCACTTCGGTCGGCGGCAGGTTCTGCCATTCAGTGTGGCGCCGTGGCATTCGGAAAAGCTGGATTCGTCGATCCCCCCGATTCTGCGCGTGCTCCGTGGCGATTTCTTCTGCATGCCGTTTGGTGCAAATACCACCAGATTCGGACGCGAGCACCACCCGATCCACGGCGAATGCGCCAATGGCCGCTGGAAGCTGGTGGCCGGCGAGCAGTCTCGCGACGGCGCGCGACTGGAATGCACGTTTGAGGGGCGGATTCGCAAGGTCCACGTTCGCAAGATCATCGAACTGCGGAGCGGACACCACGCGATCTATCAGCGTCATGTCGTGACGGGCGCCGGCGGTCCGATGTGCTTCGGGCAGCATGCCATGCTCAAGTTCCCCGATGCACCCGGCAGCGGCCTGATCTCCACCAGCCCCTTCAAGCTGGGGCAGGTTTTTCCCGAACCCGTGGAACGTCCGGAAAACCGTGGATACTCGGCGCTGCGACCCGGAGCGGAGTTCGAATCCCTCACCTCGGTCATGACTCTCACCGGCGAACCTGCCGATCTGTCGACTTTCCCGGCTCGAAGGGGTTTTGAAGATCTGGTGATCCTCGCCGCCGATGACCTGCTGGAATTCGCCTGGTCGGCCGTGGTGATTCCATCCCAGCGATGGGTGTGGTTCTCGATCCGCGACCCGAAAGTTCTGGCCAGCACGATCCTGTGGATTAGCAACGGCGGCCGGCACTATCCCCCGTGGAACGGGCGGCATGTCAACGTCATGGGCATCGAAGACGTGACGGCGAATTTCCATTACGGCCTGGCAGAAAGCGTGCAGGAAAACCCCCTGTCGCGCCGTGGCGTGCGGACGTGCGTGGAGCTGAAGGCGCGCGCGCCGCTGGTGGTGAACCACATCATGGCAGTGGCGGAAGTGCCGGCGGGATTCGACCGGGTGGAACAGATGGCTCCCGGCGATGGCGGGGTCACGCTGCGATCCACCAGTGGAACCGGCGTGTACGTTCCGCTGGATCTCTCATGGCTGCGGGGTGGCTCATGACGACTCGGCACCCCCTCGTGGTCAGGACCGGGCGCGACCTTGGCCCGCAGTTCACCGATAACCCTCATCAGATGGTGGGCCAGGACGGGGCAT